>JAHZJA010000738.1 GCA_022601155.1 Deltaproteobacteria bacterium
CAGGTGATCACCCCACCCCCCACGTTCATCGACCACCGTGCCGACAGCTCCACCGTGCTCGGATCGACCATCCGCAGTCGCACGTCCTCATAGACGAGCGCGCCTGCCCCCTGAGCCATGAACGGCCGCCAGAATCCATCGATGGCGGCGTGTCCCTCGAAGCGACCGACGGATGCGACCTCCATCACCGCATCCTCTGTATAGCCAGCGACACATGCATCGGTATCGCCTGCGTTGAAGCTTCGAATCCACGCCGCACTCGCAGCCTGAACGGCGGCAAGGGCGGGAGCATCGATCGTCGTGGTCGCGGTCTCGTTGGTCATGGGTCCAGCATGACCTTGCACGTACGCACATCACTGCGTGTTTTCGGGATGGTATTGTGCATGAGTGCACATCGACATGAGTTGGGACGATCTCAAGACGGTGCTCGCGGTGCTACGCGCAGGCTCGTTCCTCAATGGTGCGCGGGCCCTCGGCGTCAGCCACTCCACGGCCTCGAGGCGAATCACGGCACTGGAGGCGATGCTCGGGGTCAAGCTCCTGGAGCGCACGCCCGAAGGCCTCGTGCCAACCGCGGCCGCCGAGCAGATCCGCGACGTGGCGGAGCGCACCGAGGCCGACGTCCTCGATCTTCAGCGCGCGATCGCGGGAGGAGACACGCGGCTGAGCGGCACGGTGCGCGTGGCCGTTCCGTATCTGTTCGCCGTCTACATGTTGATGCCGATGTTCCAGGAGTTCCGGCAGCGCTATCCCGACATCCAGCTCGAGATCATTGCCGGCTATGCGCACACCGATCTGACCCGACGCGAGGCCGACGTCGCGGTACGGGTCACCGACTCACCCCCCGAGTCCGCGGTCGGCCGGCGGATCGCCACCCTGGACGTCGCGCTCTACGGGCCCGCCAGCGCGCCCCACCGACCGAAGCACCCTCTGCCCTACGTCGCGCTGGACGACGGAAGTCCCATCCCCCGGTGGTATGTCGAGCGCTACCCCAACGCCACGCTCGGCCCCCGCGTCAACGACTACCCACTCGCGCTCGAGGCCGTCCGCGCTGGCCTCGGTGCAACGGCGCTGCCGACCTGTGTTGCCGACCAGCAATCGGGCCTACGCCGCATCATCCACCTGCCCGATCTCCGGGTCGGCCTGTGGCTGCTGACCCACGCCGACCTCCGCAAGACGGCACGGGTCCGAGCCGTGCTCGATGCCCTGGCACAGGCTCTACCTGCCCGGCTGGGCAAGCGCACGGCCCGATCCTCCCGTTCCCGTCGCGCGTAGCGGCCTGCCTCGCCCCAACCCACGCCGAGCAAGAACACCGCTCGACTACGACAGGGCTCACCGCTTCTGAAGGGAAACGAGGCGGGCGAGCACAGCCCCCGTGCAGGCGCCTGACAAGCGCCCCTCGCCACCCTCGGCCCCACGCATCGGGCCCGCCGAGTCCAGCGGGCGGCGGTGCGCAGCGCAGCCCCGCCCTCACACCCACACGCCGAGCACGTGGGACCAGGCTAGCACCCCGGACACCAGCGCCACTACCAGCAGCCCCGCTCCCACCCAGCGGCCGTGTGCGCGCCCGCTGACCCAGCGCTGCCACACCAGGCCCAGGCCCAACGCGAGCACGGGCATCAGCGGCACGAGGTAGCGGTGGTCGACCGCCGCCCCGCCCGTGGGTGTGCGATGGGCCGCCAACAGCACGATCCACGGCACGGCGCCCGCCACCCAGCGATGGTCGCGATGGATGCAGCAGCCCACGACGCCGACGAGCATCACCGGGGCCAACGCCAAGACGCCGGCCCCCTCACCCGTGCCCCACTGCGACCACAGTCCCTGGGCGATGCTCCCCGAGAACGTCGAGCCCCGGGTGCGCGCGAACTCGAAGTTGGCGTGATGGTCGTACCCGATGCTCCACGGCGATCCGAATGCGGCGTCGTGGTAGGCCAGCGTGGCGGCCACCACCCCAAGCGTGCCCAGCAACAACCACGGCGCGACGCGCAGCCACCTGCGGGGCGGGACATACGCGAGGGCCAGGCCCAGCACCAAGACCCCGACAAGGTAGTCGGTCGCGGCGGCAGCCCCCGCAGCCAGCCCGGCCCCGAACAACGCCGCGCGCTGCACCGCGATCGTCGGGCGACCTGCCTCGACCTCGGCCGTGCCGACCTCCAGGCCCAGTACACACCAGATCACCAGCGTCCCGGCCGTCACGTGCGAGAACAACACCGTCGAGTACGGCCCCCACAAGCTGCCCAGGCCCAGCGCGACCATGGCGAAGGTGCAGCCCGCTGGCGAGACCTCGCGTCGACGCAGCCACACGACCACGCCGATCAAGCCCAGCGTGCCCATCAACGCGCAGTGGAGCGCCATCATCAGGGTGGTGCCCTGCAGCGCGGCCAGTATCGGGGCCTGGACGCGCATGCGCTGCACCCGGGTCACGTAGGTCTCGGCGTAGCGCGACGCCGCAGGCTGCACGATCACCACCTTGGCGTCCCGGCTCGCCTCGAGCAGGCCGGGGTCGAGCTGCGCCCCCACCCAGATCGCAGGGCCGGCCAGCCACGCGGTACCCGGCGGCCGATCGGAGTACTGCCGGCCTTGTCGATGGGCCCGGTCGACGAACAGCGTGAGCGCGACCTCGCCCCCCAGCGTGGTCTCGCCGCGCAAGACTTGTGCACGGGCCAGAGCCAGATGACTCCCGTCGTTGCTGCTCACCAACCCGGGCGCCGACCAAAACCACAGCATCGCGATGAGCAACACCCCGAGCGAAAGTCCTCGACGCGACGACCCGGTCTTCGTCGGTGCCTCGGCACGGTCGCTCGCGGGGTCGGCCACGGCCGGAGTCTACCAACGGCGAGGCCGCCGGTCGGTCGTTGCCGTCCCGCTACGGAGCCATCATCTGGCCGAACTTGGCATTGAGGCTCGGATCGACCCCCAGCTTGGTGCCCCAGGCCTGCATGACCAGCGAGTAGGTCCCCATGTCGAGGCCATAGGCGGCCAGTGCCCCGTTGAAGTCCCCGCCCTGCATGTGCTTCATCAGCCCCACGTAGTCCGACAGCCGCGCGACGGGCTGCCCGGGGAAGACCGTCGGATCAGGCTCGCCCCCATCGCCCGCCGCCAGCTGCTGCTGCGCCGCCTGAGCCTTGTGTAGCTCCTGCTCCTGGTCGAGGCCCTTGCCTGCCATCAGGTTGTGGCTCAGCCGCGCCTCGTCGCTGTCGGGATCGATGCCCTGCAGCGACAGCTTGATCCGCGACTTGGTCTGCTCGAACGCCAGGCCCAGGCGAGGATCGCGATTGATCGCCTCCGCCCAGCCCGTCGACATCGCGTTGAGGGGGCTTTGCATGGGCACGCCGTAGTCCGCCGCGAGTGCAGCCAGCGAACCATCGTTGCCGGCCCCCATCGCCGCCGCGACGAAGCCCACGCGCGAGGTGGGGCTATTGCCCTGCAGCGCCAGGAGATCACGCTTCACACAGAACTCGGCGTAGACCTCCATGTTGAGACCGTCGATCATCCCAATCGAGCCCTTGGAGACGGTCCCGCCTTCCTCACCACGGAGGATCTTCTCGCGCCAGGCGGCCAGCTCCGCGGCGCGGGGATCGGTGACCGGCACCAGCCGTTGCCACGTACACACCAGCGCATACGGGTAGCTCGTGAAGCCCTCGGTTGGGACCTGCGCCCGGAGATAGGTGAACAGCTGCTCCACGGAGGGGCGTGCCTGGGGGTTGCGCAGCGCGAGCTCGCCCAACGCGATGATCGCCGCATCCACGGTCCAGTCGACCGGGCCCATCGCCACGCTCTGCAGCACGCGATGGCCGGACGGCAACATCGCGATCACGAGGGCGGCCGCCACCTGAATCCGGGGTACCCAGTCCAGGGGATGGACGTGATCGGGAGCAGCGGGAGGGTGCAGCATGGTCGCCAGCAGATGCTGAGCCCACGCGTCTCCGAACTGCTGTGCCGCCACCGTGGCCGCATCGGCCCAGGTGGGAAGGTGGTAACGGGTGCGGGCGATCGCGGCGACGGCCTCCAGCGCCTTGGTATCGGGGGCACCCAGGGCCGGCTTGGCCTTGGTGCCCTCGTACTGCCACAGCACGAAGTCGACCGCCCCCTTGGCCACGCGCGGGTCGGGCGTGGGAACACCCTCGAAGAAGGTGTCGAGCGTCAGGGTGATCCCGATCTCGGCCATCCGCAGCCGCCACGCGGTCTGGACGCTGGGCGACTCCAGATGGCTCACGTTCATCGTCACCGTGTCGCCATTGGCACCCTGTGGATCCATGGCCGCACGAGCCATCGTCTCCTCGGCAAAGTGCGCAGTCGCATCACCGGGGCCCGGGTGAAAATCGACGAAGGTGTGACGGTGGGAGGCGGTCATCACCGGGGTGGAGAACCGGCCCGAAGGATGTGACATCCCGTCGGGCAATTCGGCCACTTTTCGGCCTCTCGCACCCGTGACCTGGCGATCAGCCGCTCGCCGCCGTGCCCTCGACGCAGCCGATCGGCATCAGACAGTCGGCCACGGTGGCTCCCCCGACGGGGCACGCTTCGCCCCCGGTACAGGAGAACACCGCGTCGAGGTCTCCCTGCGCACAGTCGAGCAAGTCGTCGAGGCACTCGGCGACGCAGTCTCCCGTCCACGGCAGCAGCAGCGTCGCGCCACACGTGCCGCATGCGGTGTCGCAGAAGCTCTGGGCATCGGGGTGTCCAGCAGCCTCCCCCGGCCACATGCACAGCGGCGGGTCACCGTCGATGCAGATCGTTCCCATCGCGCAGCTGTTGGCGCCCAGGTTGCAATCCAACAAGCACAGCCCCGGGCCATCCTCGGTCGCGCCCAGGCACTCGGGCGCGATGTTGCCGACGCCGACGGGCGGGCAATCGGCGTCGGTCTGGCAGGTCACCGCGCATGTGCTGTAGTCGGTGCCATCGTCGGCCTGGCGCTCGAGGCACTGGGCAACCTCGGGGCCGGCCTCGCTGCACTCGGTGGACGCCATCGGCCCCGCACACGCTCCGTAGGGTGCATCGAGCGTGGGCGGAGCCCCGGTGGAGTCGGCAGTGGAGTCGGCGGTCTCGGACTGCGTGGCCGCGGTGGACGATGAGCCCGCCGCCGCTCCACCATCATCACCGCACGCAACCATCGACACCACGACGGCCGCGCACGACCACCAAGCACACAATCGGTGGGTCCGCCTTCGCATTGCGACGCAGGGTATCAGACCACCCTTCGACGCTCGAATGTGCCAGCGTCAGCGAACACTGCTCGCCATCGACGATACAGCCCACATCGGTGGCAGGCTCGAGCTCGGCCCTACAGACACTACCGCTCCGCCCGCTGGCCATTGGCCTCGATCGCCGCCGACAAGAAGGCCGCCACCCCGTCTCCATACTCGTCCAGGTTGTCGCGAAAGCGGACGTCGGCGGTGTACATCTGGCCCAGGTTGCCGTGCATCGCGTGGCTGCACGGGTAGTAGAACCGGTCGATCTGCAGACGGTGCTCCTCGGCCAGGTCCATCGCGACGGGATCGGTGGGCGGCACCCCGGCCTCGTGCTGCGCGGCAATCCTCTGCATGAGGTCGTGGGTCTCGGCCTTGATCCGGACCCAGTCGTCCTTGGAGTAGCTCTTGGTCCGTCGCACACTCTCGGCGTACTCGGCTCCACCACCCCATCGTTGCTCGACCTCCGCCTCGTATTTCTTGGGGTCGAAACCGTCGAAAAGATCTTCCGTGTTCATGTCTTCATCTCCTTGCAGGGCTCGTAGCGCGGCATCGACCGCGCGGATCATGTCTCGGGTTTGCTCGGCCTTCGCCGCCAGCTGAGCCCGTTGCTCGACCAGAGCAGCACGCGCATCGAATTGCGGATCGGAGACGACCATCTTGATCTTCTCCAGTGGCAGCCCGAGCTCGCGATAGACCAGGATCTGCTGCAGCCGCAGCAGGTCGGCCTGGGCATACAGCCGATAGCCGGCCGAAGTACGCCGCGTCGGGCACAACAGGCCGATCGCGTCGTAGTGGTGCAGCGTCCGCACCGTCACCCCGCTCAGCCGGGCGACATCCTTTACCTTGTAGGTCTCGGCGGCCATGAACCCCAAGCTACGGCCTCACGCAGCGTGAGGGTCAAGTGACCCCGCCGATTTTTCTTCGATCGTCGTTCGCGGCGCTACGGCACCAGGGCCCAGGGGTCGTCGGTTCCGAACACCGTGACCGAAATCTCCTGGAGATCGGGCCGTGTGAGCGAGGGGTCGACGCCCGGCACGTCGTCCATGCACGACACGTCGAGCACGGCGTCCGGGTCCTGACCAAACTGCACCACGATGTCTCGTGCGCAGGAACTGCTGGTGGGCGTCTCGCTCGACCCGATCACGAAGTGGCTGGACGAGTCGAACACGAGGACATGCTGGCTCTCCCCGGGGAAGCCGATGTCGTCGAGCCACCCCAGCGGGGTCTGCAGATCGTAGCGACCCGCGAGCACGAGCGTGGGCAGATCGGCCGGGTACGGCGGCAGTGCAGCGACATCAGGCAGCGTCGTCCACACGTCGTGGGTCACCTCGAACAGCGACGCAAACCCCAGGCCGACCACGTGCTGAAGCGCGGCCGAGACGAAGGGCTCGGGGTCTTGCTCGTCGCGCTGGATCGAGGTGCCCATCACCACGAACTGGAGTCCCTGAGAAAAGAACAGGCTGGGATTGATGCCGAAGCGCGGGAACGTCTCGACGGGCCCCACTGGCTCGACGCCCGGCTGCACCCCGATGCCCAGCAGCTGGCCGACCGCCGAGGCGTACAGCTGACTCGCCTCGGGGGTGCACTGGGCCAACAGCGCCGCCAAGATCGGCAGGAAATCCCGCGCGGAGCCATTGAGCAGCACGCCCAGCTCACCGCGGTACAGGGTATCCACCCACACGCCGTCGTCCTGGCCTCCGCAGTCGCCGTTGTCGATGGCAGCCACCACGGCGGCCGCAAACTCCGCCCCGCTGCGATACGGCAGGGTGGGCCCACAGTCGGGGTCGTCGATGCACTGCTCGAGCAGCGCCTCACCCGATGCCTGCTGCTGGATCTCCTGGGTGAGCACCTCGACCTCGGACGGCAGCACGCTATCGAGGATCACTCCATCGGCCTGCTCCGGATGCAGCGCACCGTAGTGCATCGCCCACATGGTCCCGTAGGAGATGCCGTAGACGAGCACGGGATCGTCGGGGATTTGGCGCTCGCGGTCGATGAGGGCAGCCAGATCGTGACTGGCCTGTGACGGGTTGAAGTGCCGCAGCCCCTCGCCCCACTGCTCCTCGAGATCGGTGCGGCAGCCCGTCGTGGCGGCGTTGTTGCAATCGAGGGACGGGGACAGCGTGCCGCGATGGGACAAGATGAGGACATCCCACCCCGCGTCGCCAAACGCCATCAAGTCCGGGTTGGACAGCAGTCCGAGACCGCTGCTCCCCGGACCGCCATCGAGCAACCACAGCTGGCCCATGCGGGTGGCCGCCGTGGTCGGCACCTTGAAGGCGGCCACGGTGATCGTCTCGGATCGTTCATCGTCCCAGTCCAGCGGAACCTGAAGGCCCACGCACTGCAGGTTGGGGTTGAGCAGCGCCAGATCACTGCCCGCAAACACGCACTCGTCGGTCCACGGCAGGGGCGGCGGCGGGGGCAAGGGCTCACCGGTCGAGCCCGAGGTCCCGGTGGAGTCGGCCACCGCCGTCGTCTCCATGTCGACACCGGTCGTGCCGTTCGAGGTCGTCGAGACGACCGCAGCCCCCGACGACGACGACGCGCCACCCGGGACCACGGCCGCATCATCACCACACGCTGCGAGACTCAGGCACACGGGCAGACACACCACTGCGACGAGGCGACGGCGAACGTGGGCGACGGTGGATTCGACCATGGCGTCGCTTTACCACGCACGTAGGCCCGCGATGTAGTGCGCTGCCACCGTTTAGCGACCGCACGACCCCTTACGACTAGCGGTACACGCGACCAAACACGATATCGGTGGCGATGACCCCCTGACTACGCAGGCCGAACCATCCGTAGGCCGTGCCACGGCCGGTCTCGTCGGTGAGGAAGAGGATCGTCCCCTCACCGATTCCGCCGTCGCCCTCCGGGTCGCGGGTGTCGTCTTGGTGGGGCAACGAGGTCGCGTCGAAGATGCGCAGGGTGTAGGCCCCCGGGATGTGGGGGACCGCGCGTGCGGGCTCAGCGGCGAATCCCATGTGGCCCGTGTTGCGGCTCGGAAACCCCGGCGGACGAATCCACGCGAACAAATCCCCGGGTTGGACGTCGTCGATGTGGGGCAGCCGTCGCCATCCGTCACGCGCCCGTCGGGTGGGGGACTTGGCAATCTTGCGATAGAAGTCGCGCGCGACGGGGCGACCCTTGTCCATCGCCCGACGCGCTGCGGGGGCGGCCTTGCGCAGAAACCAGGCCGCCATCCCCGAGCAGTCCCAGCGGTAGATGCCCGCCTTGCGATCGATGACCGTGCGGTGCTCGTAGGCGCTGACGGTGAGCGACGCCTCCACCCGCTTGCGGAGTGCGAGGATCTTGGTGGCCGCGGCGGTCGCTGGCTGCCACCGCGGGTCGAGCTCGCGCGTGCCGATGGGTTCGAGCGCGTCGATGGTCTCCACCGGGTCGGCCACGATTGGGGCATCGGGGATGCGCTCGGGGTCGGGGCCCTCGCCGACGACCGCTTGCCACGTCGCCACCCCCGTCCCCTGCGGAGCCGTCGATGCAGCCGCCAACGCCCGATGCACCGCGGCCAGGCCCGCACCACCGACGCCCACGGCCGCCAGCGCGCCCACTACGAAACGACGACGCGTGGGTCGCGACCACGCATCGACGTCGTCCACCGGAAACCGAGGCGACCACCACACAACCATGGAGACGTCCGAACCCCGTCAAGGGTTCCCCAACAAATCACACGATGCGACTGATCGATTCGACGACGGGTAGGTCTATCGAGCACGTGTCGGACCCCCACCCCTCCGATCGCCTCGGATCACGGCTGCGCGCCACCGCGCTTGCGGCGCTTGACCCCCACCACCGAGGACGCGCGCTGTCGCGTCCGCAACGCTCTGTTTGGGGCCGGACCCGTCTCGATCACGATGGGCCGCTTCGCCGTCGTCGAGCGGATCGACCGGGGCGCAGCCGCGACCTCAGTCGCCCACCGTGTGACTGGAACCCCGAGCGAGCACGACGGCCGCGAGCACCGCGACGGCAGCCGTGGGTGCATGCACGGCCCACACATGACCGGCCTCGATGCTCGTGCACGCCGCGTACGAGGCAAGTAGTCCGCTCGCCGCCGACACCACGCCCAGCTCGAGGAACGCCAGGCCTCCCACGAACCGATGGCGACGAGCGAGGCACACGACCACGGCCGTGGCGACCGCGGCACCCAGGCCGATCACGATGCACCCACCTCCCCCATGACCATGCGCCGCGGGGGTGGACATCACCGGGGTCGGAAGCAGCTCCACCAGTATCGCGCCAACGGCCAGGCCCACCGCCACCAGTCGCTGCCAGTGCGGCCGCACGCGACGGTGCAGAGGCCGCAACATCCCGCCGATCCCCAGCACCATCGCCAGCGACACCACCGCCAGCGTCATCCCGTGCTGCCACCAGGGCAAGACCGCCCCGGCCATACTCCCCCGCACGGCCAGCAACAAGCCCGGAACGAGCGCGACGGCCAGGCACACGCCCACTCGAAACCGCGTAGGCCGCTGTCGCAGCCACGATCCCCAGGACGCCTCGCGGTCGAGGCGAAGCTCCAGGTTCCGCCAGGTGTCGAGGTAGGGAGACTGAGCCCACGAGTCCATACCGCGACAATGACGCGAGCCGACGGCGGATACCCACCCGATCGTCCGGGATTGTGGCCCGTGCGTCCGTGGCTTGGGCCCGGAGGCTCTCAACCCGCTCGATTGCGTCGCACCGCGCTCGGACTGACCCCGATCACGCGCTTGAACGCCCGCGAGAACGACGACTCGCCCTCGTAGCCGCAGCGCAGCGCCGCCTCGAGCACGGGGATGTCCTCGTCGACCAGCCAGCGATATGCCCGCTGCATGCGCCACTGGGTGCAGTACTCCATCGGCGACATCCCCGACAGCCGCCGAAACCGGTCGGCGAATGTCGAGCGAGACATCCCCGCCGCCGCGCCCATCTCGGCCACGCTCCACTTGGTGTCGGGCTTGCGGTGGACCAACTCCAGCGCGCGCCGAATGCCGGGGTCGGCGAGCGCGGCCGCCAACCCTGGGACCTGTGCGTGGGCGGCGAGGTGAACCCGAAGCAGGTGCACGAACAGAATCTCGGCCAGCCTGTCGATCACCACCGCCGATCCATGGCTGGTGTTGTGGGACTCGTGCTGGAGCGCTGCGGTGACCGGTGCGAGCAACCCCTGGTGCGGTGGCTGTGCCGTTCGAAGGAACACGCAATCCGGGAGCGCATCGGCGACGGGGTTGGGGCCGACGTGGTCGAACTCGAAATAGCCGCACATGAGCGCGACCGAGTCCTCGACCTCTCCCTCGGCGTACGGCACCGACGTCGCCTCGTTGATCTGGGCCGGGCTGCAATCGGCGGAGCCCACGATGTGCGGGGTTCCGCGGGGCAGCACGATGAGATCGCCCGTCGTCAGCGTGCGGACCTCGTCGGGTCGCTCGCGCAGGCGAAACGTACAGTCACCGCGCGCCACGAAGTGGAAGCTGGCCCGGTGCGGGGTCGCGGTGTCGACACCCCACGTGCCGCAGTACTGGGCGTTGTGAAAGACCCGTGCCCGCAGCCGGAACGCCTCCAGAAGGCTGGTCAACACGGGCATCGGAGTCTGGCTATAGCAGTCCGGCTCCAGCCGAGCCAGGCGCGGGCCCCACCGCCGCCTGTGCGACGGCGATCCGCCGCCGCGAGGGTCGGCCGGTTGGGGGGCTGCGAACGATTCGACCGTGAACGCACCGATCACGGCGATGGGGCCACGGATCCTCTGCCTCGGCGCGGCACACCACGCGCCCTCGTCGAGCGCGGATGCAGATCGACTCCCGCGACGGATCCTCGACCTCGGACTGGCACAACCGTATCCACCTCCCAGCGCTCGGGCGCCGAGCCCCTGCTGCTACGGATTCTCCTCGTGGCGCACCACGCCCGCCCCTCTGCCCTCAGATGCAGATCGACTGGGGACCCGCGTCGTCGGCTTCGTCGTGGCATATCATCCCCGAAGGGCAGGCCTGGCCGCCCGAGCAATCGAGGGCGCAGTAGCTGCTGCCATTGACCGACAGGCAGATCGGCGAAGCGTCGCCGCCAGGGGCCGGAGCACAGTTCGAAGGATCCCCCGCCGGCGTGCAGTTTTGCACGCACAGGTCGTCGTTGATGAGCTCGGGAATGATGCACGTCAGGCCAGCACCACAGCTCCCGCCCACACACGCGGAGTACGGGCCCGAGTCGGGCTGTCCCCCCGAGTCGTCGCCGAACGTCCCCTCGCCGCTGGACTCCATCGGCGGTGGCGGCCCGGTGGTCATGCCACCGTCGTCCGAGGTCATCGGCCCCGACGTGACCGGAGGACCATCGCTGGCGTCGTCGTTCGAGCCGGTCATCGCAGCCGATGTCGCGCCCCCCGTATCCGCGCCACTGCCTTCGGCATCGCCCGTGCCGTCGTTCGGCCCCGGCCACGCGCCGGGGCCAAAGCTCCCCGCCGTGCTCATCGGTTCGCCTGCCGCACACCCGAGGGCCAACACCAGACCCCACCCCACATGCCCTGCCCGTTTCATAGACCCACCCACATCAGTCAAGCTGACCCGAAACAGGGAATCGATCCACGGTTTTGTCTCGCCTGATTGTCGAAAGATCGCACGAATTCGGGCGAATTTCGGCTGCGACAACCCTGATCGAGCTACGTCAGGCCAACGCGGTGGGTACGAAACATCGGCCCGCTCGCCTCGGTTTCAATCCACGAGCTCGAGACCGATCTCGACATGGGGACCATCGCCCCCGAGCTCGGGGAAAGCCCGTCGAGACCGGCATCGGCATTCATCATGCTCCAACACCACCGCGACGCGACCGAGCCAGTCGATCCCCGACATCAGCGGCCGACGATCACGCGCTCGGACTTCCGCGCTCGGTGACCTGCAGCTCGAGGTCCTCGAGCCCTTCGATGCCTCCGCGCACGGTGTGCCCCGGAAGCAACGGGCCGACTCCCGCGGGGGTACCCGTGAGAATCAGGTCGCCGGGAGCCAGCGTCATCGAGCGACTGAGGATCGAGATCACATCGGGCACGGGCCAGATGAGCTCGCCGAGATCGGCGTCTTGTCGAACCTCGTCGTCCACCCGCAGCCAGATCCGCCCGGCCGCAGGGTGACCCATGTCCGCCGCACGGTGCAGCGGCGCGATCGGGGCCGAGCGATCGAAGGCCTTGCCGAAGTCCCACGGGTGCCCCTTCTCGCGTGCCGCCTTCTGGAGGTCGCGACGGGTGAGATCGAGCGCGACCGCATAGCCGAACACATGGTCGAGCGCGTCTGCCGTGGAGATGTCCGCCCCCCCACGGCCCAGCGCGACGGCCAGCTCGACCTCGTGGTGGAAGTTGTCCGTCTGGGGCGGATAGGCGATGCGAGCGTCGTGCCCCACCCCCGCGTCGACGACCGCATCGGCGGGCTTGCTGAAGAAGAACGGCGGCTGGCGATCGGGATCCGAGCCCATCTCCAGGGCGTGCTTGGCGTAGTTGCGCCCCACGCAGAAGATCCGCCGCACGGGAAACCGTACGCCTTCACCTGCAACCGCGACGGAGGGGCAAGGCGGGGGGTCGAACACGAACGTCATGGGATGTCTCCGAGCTTCGTCGTTGCCAGCCGCGAGTCTGTCCCGCGGGGCAGGTGCGAGCCGCAGACTACATGCGTCTCGGCATCCCACAGCTCACCCCCCGCACAGGCCACGAAAATGCCGGCCACGAGTCGCCTCGTGGCCGGCCAAGGAACCCACACCCGTGGACCGAGGTTCATCCATCCCGCGACGGCTCGGGGCCGCGCGATGGCCTCAGCCGCAGGCCGGGCCCAGGGGGAGGTACTGGTAGAACATGCACTTGGCGTAGTCCTCGATGGCTTCGCGCGCGGTGGCGAATCCATCGTAGGCCTCCATCAGACGGCTGAGTGCCTCGTACCCGAGCTCGTCGTAGCCCAGCGCCGTCGTCGTCTCGCAGACTTCCGTCCACAGACCCAGCAGCGTCATGTTGCCGAGGAAGGAGTCGAAGACCTCCGTGGTCTCGTGGAGCTTGTCGATGAAGTTCAGCGTGGCGCGCGTCTCCAGCGGCAGCTGGTCGGCCCCCACCACCGGAGTCATCTGGAAATCGAGCGCGGTGACCAGGCGATCGGGAAGGATCCGCTCGCTCAGCACACTCACCGGACCGTCGGCGGTGGGGAAGTTGGCCACCGCGAGATACTCGACCAACGTCTTGCCCCAGCCCACGGCGAACTTCCGTTCGTACTCCGGCAGTGCCGACTCATCGTTGGCCGTCACGGCCAGCCCCTGGTGGATGCTCTCGACGTGGGCATTCCACAGCAGTCGCTGCAGGGTCTTGCCCGCGTCATCGTGGTCTTGGGGCGGGTTGGTCTCGTACTCCACGAGCTTGTCGTAGTAGGCCAACCACGCCCGAATGGTGGCGTGGCTCGGCGAGGTCCCTGGCCAGCCGTGGGTGGTGGAGATCGCGAAATCGGTCAGACGGTTGTCCACGTGGGTGAACTCGGGGAAGTCGTCGGCCCGCTGCAGCGCGATCGCCTGCCACACCGTGAGCGTGTAGTTGATGTCGGCCCACCAGCGGTACTCTCCCCGGCCCGTGTCCCTTTGCCACAACGTCTGCTCCACGATCCCGACGTTGAGATCACCGATCCACGGCGAGGTACCCGACAGCGTGCTGGGATAGCGCTCCATCAGGGTATCGAGCAGCCACAGCCTATCGTCGTAGTTGCCTGCGTTGACCTGCTCCACGAGGTCATCGGCTTCGGCCGAGGTGACCGACAGCACGACATTGTCGGTCCCCGAGGGCGTGTTGTTCTTCGCGTCGTCGGGCCAGTAGGTCGCGATCGCACTGAGGTTGTTGCACCCCCACTTGGCCGCGCCGAGCCCGTCGGAGGACGTCGCAAACCGGAAGTAGGCCTCGCCCTGATCGGTGGTGTGCGGGTTGTTGTCATTACCGTCCTTCCACACCCCCTGGATGAGGTACCGCGTACCGCCCAGCGATCCCGTGAAGGTCGAGTGGGCGATCTGGCTGCCGTGGCCCGGGACCGCGTCGGCTTGGACCTTCATCC
This sequence comes from Deltaproteobacteria bacterium, assembly GCA_022601155.1. Taxonomy (GTDB): domain Bacteria; phylum Myxococcota_A; class Polyangia; order Nannocystales; family Nannocystaceae; genus Paraliomyxa. Next base: position 14,240 of record JAHZJA010000738.1, read on the forward strand.
ACAGATTGCCCGAGGCCAGATTCCCCCAATCGACCGCGGTCCAGGTCGACTCGAGGGCCGGGGAGTACGTCTTGGTCGGGATGTCGTTGCCCTCGAACCCGCCAGGCGCGGTGGTAGGATCGGCCGGAACGTTGCGGAACAGTCCAAAGCCATCGAACCCGACGGACATCGCGGTGTTGCCGTCGAGGTCGACGTACAGCGCCAACTGGTTGGGCAGCTTGGTCGTTGCCGCGCCGGGAGAGTCGGGGTCGGGGAATCGTCTCAGGTCACCGATGTCCTCCCAGTCGGCCTTGGTGCCTTCGATGGGGTCCCGCTCGCGTGAATAGATCTCACCATCGCTGTTGAGCACGTAGTCGCGCAGCTTGGTGTCCGACCGCAGCGACGCCGCGCCGAGCACGCTATCGGCAAAGCGGTCACCCGGAGCGTCGTGGATGGCCAGCCAGGCGGTCGAGCCCAGCTTGGGATCGGTGCACGCGAACCGCTTGAGTCGAATCGTCTCGTTGGCATCGTTCTTGACGTAGACGTACTGCTCCATCAGCGAGTCGGTCGCACAGCTGATGCTCTGACTGGGCGCGACGATGCCTTCGTCGTCGCACGTGATTTCGGCGGACTTGTCGACATCCTCACCATCGCGTCCGTCGTAGTCTTCGACACACGCGGTCAGGGAGAGCGCCGCCATCAGGGCACCGGACTTCATCATGGTCTTCATCTCGAGCCTCCGGAGCGGCGGGGGTAATGTCAGCGACGCTCCGCCGATGAAGTGACGATCGACCGGCAACCAGTCACCGAAATCTCTCGCGCCGACACTGCCAGCCAGATCGCGCAAGTGGACAGGTGCCGGGTCGGTGCCTCCCCGATGGCCGCGCGCTGTCGAGCGGGGGGTGCCCCGACGGCCTCTGCCCCCATGGCGGCACCGCCCCTCGATGCGAGGTCAGTCCGGTGTATCGATGAACGACAGCCGCCGCTCCACCCACGCCGCCGCCTCGGGCTGCTCGAGCTCGCGGTACAGCGCCTCGAGCTCGGCGTAGCGCTGGCGCGGGTCGAAGCCCAGCACCGCGTGGAGCTTGCGCAGGCACACCGGGCAAATATGGAGCGGCTGACGGTCGGACTCCTCGAGATGATTGGAGCCGTTCATGTTGCAGGCAAAGTGCACGCAGTGCGGAAGCCCGAACATGTGGCCAATCTCGTGACTCATCACGCCCAGGGCCCGCTTAGCCACCAGCCGATGGACCGCCCCCGGGTCGGTGCTGGGCGCGAGCTCACCGTAGAAATCGGGGTGGAGCCGAGCAAAGCTGAACACCCCCACCCGAGCCTGTAGCCGCGCCAACCCGAACACGAAATTGTAGGAGTCGTCGGGGTACAGATCCGACCACGTCACCGCGATCACGCAGTAGGCATCGGCGGGGAGCAACGTCTCCATGTGGTCGATGATGTCGGTGGCGTTGAGCTGATGACTGCCGTGATGCTCGCGCTGACCGACGCCGCCCGCCTGGAGATCGAGCGTGGGCAGCACCTTCACCTCCAGGCGAAAGAACGCCCGTGCGTAGCGCGACAGGTGGTCGAGGGTGGGGCCACGCGCCGCGGGCATCGAACCCAGCGGCAGGATGTACAGCACGTTGCGCGGGGCAGCGGGATGGTTGGGCTCGGACTCGAGGTACTGCGCGACCGTCTGCGGCGCCTCCTCGTTGAGCGCGAGCCAGTCGCTGGGACCGGGCTGCGGCAGCGCTGCGAAGTCATCGGTGGCGACGAAGGCCCGCTGCGCCCGCTCGGCCACCTCGTCCAGAGGCCCCAACGCTTGCTCCACGGGCACCTGCGGCACCCCGCCATCGGGCTCGACCGCAGCCGGCTCGCCGAACGCCAGTGCCATCAGGGCGACCACCGCCACCACCAACAGCACCGCCGAGACTGCCCAACGCACTCAGGAGTTTGTACCGCGTCGACGACGCTCGGTTTCTCTTGCGCGACCTCGGGACGGCCTTTGCCACTGCGACGCTGGGTCAAACCACCGCACAGTGCGTGCCACGGCCTACCGAGGCCTTCAGCGCAGCGGTCAGCAGCCCGTCGGAAACCGCACCGGGAGCCGGTCCACCGACTCGATCGTCGACAACGCGGCGGTCGACCCGGTGAGGTCGACCATGATCGGTCGCGCCACCTCCCCGGTCAGCACCCCACAGTAAGGCATCCCGAGCGGCGTCAGCACGATCTCGATATTCGACAGCGTAATCGCGGCTCCAGTGAGGGGGTTGGCCGCCGCAGGAACGAGCACACTCCCCCAGGTCCACATGATGTCGCCCGCCTCGGAGACGGGGACTCCAGGGAAGTCCACGACCTCACCTATCGGCTCGCGTGGGGTCGTCGAAGAGCCCTGGTCCAGACTCAACCACTGCAAGGTGAGATCGATCGTCCCCGCCTCCACGGGACCGAACGTCACCACCCCCTGCAACGGTAGGCCCGGGGCTGCGACGGTCTCGAGGGCCAACAGGCCCAGCTGCGACGTTGGCGGGTCGACGTCTGTATCCGCGGAGTCGCTGGATGTCTCCGTTGAGCCCGTCGAGTCCGCCGAGTCCGTGGTGGTCGGATCCGGGACACCTGCAGTCATCCCGGTGGTGGTCTCCTCATCCGAGGCCGTCGACGAAGCGTCGTCCGACTCGAGGTCGATGGTTTGATTTTGGCAGCCGAGCGACAGCGCCGCACCAAGTAAGACGACAACGGTGGCGTTATTCATAACAAGCCTCACGCCAGCGACGATACCCGATACACGACCGATCGATCGGCGTGACCGTGCACAACGGGTCGCATTTCTCCGGTGTAGTACGCCACGCACACGCCGTTCTCGCAGCGTGGTGTCGCGGTCCCCCTAACGGGTGCAGCCATCTCGACCGTCGGGTTGGTGTCCCTGGGCGCGGAGCCACTGGCGGTTGACCGCTCCAAGCGTAGGTCTGGGTGCAGTCGGTAACGGCCTTGCACCGATGTGCGGAGGCCGGGACCCATCACGGGGAGGTCGACATCGACGGGCAAGACCGGAGCGGCTGGAGGCGCGGGGACGGGCGTAGCGGCGAGCGATAAACCCGGCCAGGACCCGCCTCAGCCCCACGATCCAGCCGCGTACGCTCATCCCTCCGGCAACCCGGCGTCGATCCACTCCACCAACATGGTGCGCTCCTCGTCGCTCGGAACCGCCCCGTTGCCCACGGGGAACTGGCCGGCGGGCGCCTTGCCCTGGCAACCCTCGAGCATCGAACCGACGGCCGCGGTGCCGCAGCGGATCCCGTTGGCCTCGGCCATCACCATCGCCAGCTCGGAGTAGTCGCGCAGCGGATCGCCGGGCCCGTGGCACTCCCAGCAATAGGTCTCCATGAAGCCCATCGCGAAGTTGTTCCACGTGGGGGCTGCGGCGCCCGTCCCCGAAGACTCGGCGCCCGTCGAGTCGGCCGCGGTCGTCCCGGTGTCGGGGTCGGCCCCGGTCGAAGGATCGGTGCCCGTCGAGGTGGCCTCACCCGGCCCAGTGCTCGTGAGCTCACCGCCGGTCGTTGCCGCTGCCGTGCTCGATCCCGTGCTGGCGGCCGCCGTGGAGCCCTCGCCCCCACCGTCGTCTCCACAGGCCAGCCCAATGCA
>JAHZJA010000739.1 GCA_022601155.1 Deltaproteobacteria bacterium
CATATGATTCTGTGCAGGAAGACGTGACGCATAATAAGACCGAGGAGGTAGGCGGCGACGCGAACGAGACAGTGCAAGGCAATCATGCGGAGACAGTGCACGGCAATCATGCGGAGACAGTGCACGGCAATAGTACGGAGACAGTGCACGGCAGTCAGACGGAGATGGTGCACGGCAATCATACGGAGACGGTCTTGGGCCAGACCACCAATACGTACAACAACGTGACGGAAGTCGTGGACGGCCTGAAAAGGGAGAATGGAAGGGTAGTGATTCGTGACGGGGAATATACTAATTTCTTTTTTGAACTCCTCCAGTTTAACTGATTGAACAGGGACGCGCTCGGTTCCACCAGTCCCAGGCGTCGAATGAAGACCATCAAACCACAAGCGCTCGGTGTGCTGACCCGTTGTTTCGAGCACCAACACTCCTTTCGTCTCGGCATCTCGGCCCTGGCCTTCGTTCCGCTCTCGTCGGAGCCCTGCCTGCTCCCGGAAGTGGATATGTGGAAGCTCGCCGCCGAGGCGCTCGGCCCTCGTGCCGCCCTCGATGTCGGGATCCCCAAGTCCCGCGGCGAGTACCTCGTCACGGCAAGAGCACACCCACCCCATGGGCGCCCGACCACCTGTCACCCCGTGCGCGCCCGCGTGGGCGGGTTGGACAAGGTACTCCAGGTCTTCGGCGATCGCCGATGGCGCGGGCGAGCGCCCAGCCATCCCGCCCCATTCCAGCAGATCCCGCTAGACTGGGACCATGCCTTTGGTGGCAAAGGATACCCCCGTAACCCGCGCGGCAAGGGCTGCGGTGCGGCCTCTCTGCCCAATGTCGAGTACCCCAAGCAGCGGGTGGTGACTCCCAACGATCGGCCCGAGCCAGCGTCGTTCGGGCCCATCGACATCGGCTGGCCGCAGCGGCACGAGCTGGCCGGGACCTACGACGCGCGGTGGCTCCAGCAGCACTACCCGGGATTCGCGAAGGACATCGACTGGCGAATCTTCAACCTCGCCCCGCGTGATCAACAGCGCGAGTCGTCGTGGACGGGCGACGAGCCCTACCGGTTCGAGAACATGCACCCCTCCCGGCCAGCCCTCGAGGGACAGCTGCCCGGCCTACGCGCACGCAGCTTCGTGACCCAGCAAAGGGGCGAGGCGCTCGAGTTCGCGGAGGTGCCGCTGCGGTTGACGACGCTGTGGTTCTTTCCGGAGGCCGAGCGCGCGGTGTTGGTGTTCCAGGGCTCGGTGCGGGTACGGGAGGATGATGCATCGGACGTCTTGCACCTGGTGATGGCGGCGGAGCGCCTGGAGCACCCCAAGCCACTGGAGCACTACACGCGGGTACTCGAGCAACGCCTCGACAAGAACGACGGTGCCCTTCATGCCCTCCGCGACGAGGAGCTCCTGCCGGCGGCGCTGTTCGATCCGACGCACGAGGAGCATCCGGGCGAGCACCCCATCCCGACCGCCAGCGAGGGCTTGTTGCAGCAGAACCTGCAGCGCAACGCCGTCGCCGAGCACCACGAGGCGCGCGAGACCTTGGCGAGTATGGGGCTCGATCCCGACGCGCATGAGCCGGTGGAGCCCGAGCCCCTGTGCGGGTCCTTGGACCTCGACGAGGGTCCGCGGTCGGCCGACAGATCGGAGGCAGGAGTCCAAGAACAAGGACCGCTGGGCAAGGAGCTCGCGGCACGGGATCCCGGTGCCCACCCGTTCGAGCCGACACCGGGGACGACCCTCGGCGCGCCGGGTGGTTTCCTGGGCGAGCTCGTCGATGACGGCAAGCGAGCAGGGGGGGAGGTTGGTGCGGTCGCGGCCCTGCTCGCCGACCCCACGATCAAGGCCCGAATCGAGCAGGCGGATGCGCGCATGCAAGACCTCTGGCAGGCCATGGAGGAGCCCGATGAGAGGGAGGCCGAGCTCGTGCGCGAGGCCGACCAGGACCCAGAGCCCCGACTGCGGCTCGAGCGGGCCCTCGCGGCCAAGGAATCCCTCGACGGAGTCGACCTGAGCGGGGCCGATCTTCGTGACATGGACCTGCGCGGTGCCGACCTTCGCGGTGTCATCCTGGAGCGTGTTCGGCTCGACGGATCCGACCTTCGCCAGGCCGATCTGTCCAAGGCATTGCTCGTCGGCGCGAGCCTCGACCGAGCCCGGCTCGACCATGCTCGACTCACGGATGCCAACCTCCGCGGCGCGTCGCTCGTAGAAGCGTCGCTGCGAAGTGCCGATCTCGGCCACGCGGTCCTGGCCGAGGCCGACCTCGAGCGCGCCGATTTTTGCGCGGCCAAGCTCGAGGGCGTCGACTTGCGGAAGGCTCGGTTCGCACAGACCAAGGCCCAGCACATCGAGGCCAACAAGCTCATTGTCGTGGAGTGTGACCTTCGAGGCATCGACCTGTCCCACGCCACGTTGGTCCGTGCCAATTTCATCGAGGTCGATCTCAGCCACGCCAAGCTCAGCCATGCTGATCTCACCTCGGCCAGCTTCGTCGACTGTTCGGCGCGAGCGACCGACTTCACCGGAGCCACGCTCGACAATGCACGCTTCGTCCTTCAGTGCCGGCTCTCCACGGCCAGCTTCGTCGGCGCGCAACTCCACAAGGCAAACCTCCGCGGCTGCGACCTCACTCGGGCCGACTTCCGAGACGCGGTACTCGATGGCTCCGACCTGAGCGAGTGTGCCCTGCAGGGAGCCCAGTTCTACCGGGCATCCGCCAAGGAACTGAAGCTGAACAAGGCCGACCTGAGCGAGGCGAGCATGTTCTGCGTCAACCTGATGCAGGCGTCGTTTGCGGGCGCCACGATCGAGGGCATGGACCTCCGCGCCTCCAACCTCTACGGCGCCGACATGGCGCGAGTGCGCACTGATTCGCGGGTCCAGCTCGACAGTAGCTGCCTCACCAAGGTTCGTATTCACCCCAAATACAGACAACAGAGCCCGTCATGACCACACCACGGCCAGACCAGCAACAGCTCGAGGCCCTCGTTCATCGCGGCGAGGTCGTACGGAACCTCGACCTCAACGGTGGCCGCTACGCAGGCGCCAAGCTGTCCGGCGGGATCTTCGAACAGGTGGACTTTCGCGGGGCCGATCTTTCGCGTGCGCAGATGCGAGAATCGATCTTCACTGAGTGCCGTTTCGATGAGGCAACCCTGATCGGAGCCGATCTGCAGCAAGCGGCGCTCACCCAGTGCGGACTGAGCGGAGCCCGGCTCGACGGCGCGAGGCTCCATTCGCTCCAGGCCATCGAGACCAACGCCGCGCAGGCCAGCTTCCGTGAGGCCGACCTGCAGCTGGCCGCCATGTCGCGAGACAATCTCCGCGGCGCCTCGTTCCATCGAGCCAAGCTCGATCGCGCCACCTTCGTCGGCTGCGACCTCGCAGCGATCGATCTGAGCGAGAGCAACCTCGTCGCCACGACGCTGCTCGATGCCGATCTTCGAGAGGCCCGACTGGTGGGCTCGCACTTGGAGCGGGTGGTCTTGGTTGGGGCCAAG
>JAHZJA010000740.1 GCA_022601155.1 Deltaproteobacteria bacterium
CGTCTGCCCCACCTCGAAGGGGTACCCGGGCCCCCGCATCATGCGCTCGGTCTCGTTGGCCAAGAAACCATCGGAGTGCAGCTGCAAGGTGTGGTCGTCGAGACGGGTGACCTCCACCGCTTCGAGCGACGACGCGAGCAGGCGCATCGATCGCGGGTACGGCTGGCCACGGGCGGACCGCATGACCGGGAGGTAGCTGACCAGGCCGTCGTTGGGTGCCACCACCACCACCAACGGCTGGTCGCGCGCGGTCGCCGTGGTGGGGACCGCCCGATCGAGGGGCTCGAACGAGCGGGCGACGGTCTCCATCGAGCGGGTTCGAATCGGCAGCAGCAGCGGACCCAGCACGCCGTGCACGACCAGCAGCGCCAGCACGACGGCGCGCCGACCGGTGGGCACCCGAGCGCGCGACAGGGTGTCGGCGATCACCATCGCCACCAGGCCCATCGCCCCCACGCCCACGAACAGCAGCAGGCGGTCGGCGGGGAAGGTGCCCGCAATTGGGACACATGCGAGCACGCTACCCAGCGCCCACATGCGAGCGACGGGCTCGCGTCGCAGCACGGGCCATGCCGCCGCCGCGAAGGTGAGGAGGACCGCGACGACGACGATCACCACCACGATCGCGACGGTGCGGGGATAGCCGATCCACAGATCTGCCCATGGCCCGAACACCTGTGCGCTGAGCAGCACCGGGATGCGGACCACGGCGGCCTTCAGGAACGCGCCGGTCTCTCCCACGGGCTCGAGGTAGATGCCCGATCCATGGGTGCCGAACCCCATCAGCTTGTAGGCAACCGCCCACGTCAATCCCAGCAGTACGTGCGGAATCAGCGGGCGAAGCCGGGTCAGCCATGGCCCGCGCTCCATCGTCACGGCGTGGGCGAACAGGTAGCCGAAGCCGACGATGGCCCCCTCACCTGCGAGCAGCCCCAGTGCCATGCACAGCGGCGCGAGCCATCGGCCGGGTCGCCACCCGTCGCGGCGGGCACGGTCATGGGCCCACACCGCCGTGATCGCGCACGTTGCCATGATCAACGCGTTGCGATTGGAGATGTAGCCGACCGTGGGACCGTGCGCGTCGTCGAGGGCGTACAGCAACAGGGCCAAGCCCCCGACCCAGCCGGGCAGCAATCGTCGGTACAGGGCCATCAGAGCGCACAGCAGCAGCGCGTACCAGCCCAGGGAGTGTGCGTACATCAGCGCCGGGTGGTCCGGCCACAGCGCGAAGTCGAGGGCGTGGGTCGCTGAGCTCAGCGGGCGAAAGAAGGCCAGCCGATACCCGGGCGCCACCCACCACGCGAACAGACCGGTCTCCATGCAGGTGTCGCGCTGGGCCTCGTCGCGGGCGAACGTGAACAGGTCGAACTGGGACGGCTCGAAGCCGGGGACCCCGGTGTCGTCCAGGAACCGGATCCGCATGATGTGGTCGTCGGTGGAAAAGCCCACCGTCAGGCAGGGGGCCGCCGCCAGCACCCCCAACAGCACCACCCACATCCACGCCCGCGGTGTGCCCAACCACTGCGCCACCCGTTGCAGCCGGCCTGGGGGCAATGGGAAGGGGTCGGGGCGCACGGAGCCGGCTCATCATCGCACGACGGGCGCCCGCCGTCCGTGAGCCGCCGCGCACCCGCCCGGTGACCTCGTGCTTGAACCCGGACCGCTACAGACGGTCTACTCGGCCCATGGTTCACCCGCTCGCCGGAAAGCCCGCGCCCCGCTCTTTGCTCGTCAACGTGCCCCGGCTGGTGAGCGCCTACTACACCGGTCGGCCCGATCCCGAGCAGGCCGCGCAGCGGGTGACGTTCGGAACCTCGGGACACCGCGGCTCCTCGCTGGTGAACGCGTTCAACGAGGCGCACATCCTCGCGATCGCGCAGGCGGTCTGTGAGTACCGAGCGGCACAGGGGATCGATGGCCCATTGTTCCTGGGCCTAGACACCCACGCGTTGTCCGAGCCGGCGCGTGCCACCGTGCTCGAGGTACTCGCCGCCAACGAGGTCCAGGTGCGGATCGATGATCGCGACGGCTACACCCCGACCCCGGCCGTGTCGTTTGCGATCCTCGAGCACAACCGCGGGCGCGAGCGTGGGCTCGCCGATGGTCTGGTCATCACCCCCAGCCACAATCCGCCTGCCGACGGCGGCATCAAGTACAACCCTCCCCACGGAGGACCCGCCGACAACGCCGTGTCGAAGGTCATCCAGGAGCGGGCCAACGCGCTGCTCGCCTCGGGCGTGGAAGGCATCGCGCGGGTCCCCCTGACCAGGGCGCTGGGGGCCGACTCCACCCAACGCCATGACTTCGTCGGCCCGTACGTCGAGGCGCTGCCGCAGATCGTCGACATCGACGCCATTCGGAGCGCGGGCCTGAAGATCGGCGTCGATCCCATGGGGGGATCGGGCTTGGGGTACTGGGCGCCGATCGCCGAGACGCATCGCCTGAACATCGACGTCGTCAACGAGGCCGTCGACCCCACGTTTTCGTTCATGTGCGTCGACAAGGACGGCAAGATCCGCATGGACTGCTCCTCGCCCTACGCCATGGCGGGGCTGGTGCAGCTCAAGGAGCGCTACGACATCGCCTTCGGCAACGACACCGACTACGACCGTCATGGCATCGTCACTCCCAGCGCGGGCCTGCTCAATCCCAACCATTACTTGGCCGTCGCGATCGACTACCTGTTCCGCAATCGGCCGAAGTGGGGCAAGGACGCGATGATCGGCAAGACGCTGGTCAGCAGCAGCATGATCGACCGGGTCGCCAAGGATCTGGGCCGTCCGCTCTCCGAGGTGCCCGTCGGCTTCAAGTGGTTCGTCGATGGTCTGGCCACCGGGCGCTACGGCTTTGGCGGAGAGGAGAGCGCCGGGGCCACGTTCTTGCGGATGTCGGGCACGTCGTGGTCGACCGACAAGGACGGCATCATCATGGGGCTGCTCGCGGCCGAGATCACCGCCAAGACCGGCAAAGACCCCGGGCAGCGCTACCAGGAACTCACCGAAAAATTCGGCGCGCCGATCTACGAGCGCCTCGATGCTCCGGCCACCCCCGAGCAGAAGAAGGTCCTCGCCAACCTGTCCCCCTCCCAGGTGCCTGGTGACACGCTGGCCGGCGAGCCCATCGTCGCCAAGCTCACCACCGCGCCCGGCAACGATGCCGCGATTGGTGGGCTGAAGGTCGTGACGGACAACGGGTGGTTCGCCGCGCGGCCGTCCGGGACCGAGAACGTCTACAAGATCTACACGGAGAGCTTCCTGGGGGCCGAGCACCTGGCGTTGCTGCAGCAGGAAGCCAAGGCGATCGTGGGGCAGGCGTTCGCCGCGGCCGGAGCCTGACGGGCGGCGTCAGGGGGCCGTCCCCTCGATACGACCTCTTGCGGGTGCCGTCGGTCCTGGGCATGATCCGGACGACCGCTCGGTACGGTCGTGGCTCGTGCTCGGTGGCCCAGGCCCACGTTGCCCAACGAGCCACCGCGAATGTGCACCAACCATGAAGCTGCCTCTGCTCGCCTTGGTCGTCCTCGTCCTCGCCACATCGGCGTGCCGCGAGCCGCCCACGCCGCTGATCGAGCGCCTCGCCGAGATCGAGCACCTGCAGTGGATGCAGTGGTCCAAGTCGGTGGCCGACGAGGTGAGCCCCGAGCGGCGGGAGCGATGGGCACGGTACTGGGTGCCCTACGCCGAGTTGCCCGAGGACATCAAAGAGCTCGACCGTGCTTGGGCCCGCAAGGTGCTCGCCGAGGTCGACCGAGGCTCTCGCCAGTAGCCGTGGGCGGGGCGCCCGAGCGTGGACGACGTGGTGGGGGCTGGCATCCGCTGTGGATCGCCCGACTGAAGCCCAGCCCTAGCAGCCCGTGGTGCAACCCTCGCGCCGCCGCAACACCGCCCCCGTGGCCCATGCCTTCGTTTTTCATCGGTTGTTTGCGCCCGGCAAACGCCCTCTTCGCGCCCTGGCACGGGCCACGCTGACGGCGTTCCGACCCCACGAGGGTTTCACGCTAAGGGAAACCCACGTGTGCCGCTCGACCCGGTACACTCGTCTCAGATCTGAAACGTGGGGGCACAGAGTGTGCGGACCACGGCGAGATCGGTGGCAGATTCTTCAACGCTCTTGCACGATGCGATCGGTGGAGCGGATGTTGCACAGCGGTCACTCGTGCCACTCAGTGCTACGTCCCTCCTGTTGTCGAGTTCCATCTTGGCCATGCCGATTCCCGATGCCAACGTCATTGGTGGCAACGGTCGAATGTTCGGTCGCAAGGCGCATGCGCTGGGGCCTGGTGCGGGACAGTGGTCGGATGGCTTCTACCCGCACGGGCAGGCGAGCCAGGGCCCAGGGTGGGCCCCCGGGCAGTCGTCGTGCAGCGGTTGGGGCCCAGGGTGCGGGGGTTGGGGCCCAGTTGGGTCCTTCGACTGGGTCGGCCCCAATTTCCCCGACCACGTTCAGCCCCCCGGTCTCGTCTCGGGGCTCGCGGGTGGGTCTGGCAACGTTCCTCCCGGGCTCACGGGCTACCCCGTAGACATCGACCTGTGGTTCTCCGATCAGCTCATCGATAGCGATGCCACGCTACGGGTGTCGACGACGACGGTCGCTCAGACGTTCGGCCACTTCTCGGACGGCACGATCTTCGAGTGGAGCTGTTCTTCGGGGGTGTTGTCCGGGAGCGGCCAGCGGGTCAATTGGACGCCGGACACGGTCGGTACGGCGACGGTCGAGGTCTGCGCGGATCGGCCGACCGGGCCTACCCGCTGCCTCGCCAAGGAGTTCGAGGTCGCCGCTGCGCCGGCACGGGTCAGCATCGAAGGGGTCGAGACGGTCTTGGACCTCGGTTTCGGTCGCTTTGCCTCGGTCACGGGCCACATCGTGGGCGCCGCACCCGGGACGGTCGAGCTGGCGATGTTCAAGCACACCGACGTCCACTACCTCGACGATGCACCGATCACCCTCGAGTCCGACGGAACGTTCTCGGTTCTCGCCTTCTTGTTTGACAACGTCTCGCGGATCAACGTGGTGGCCAAGGCTCCCGGGGTCGAGTTATCGACCTTCCCGGGGTGCAATGCCCACTGGTGTTGGGGCGACGAGGACCCGGCCTCGGGGCGACACCTCCCGGTATTTCCCGACCAGGTAGAGGTCTCGGATGTCGATATCCACTATCTGCGGGTCTCGACTCACCCCGATCCTGCGGTCGCGGCGCTGGACGATCGTCGCGCCTCGATCCCCGTCCTCGGCACCGCGGACTCCTATCTGTACCGGGCGAGCGCCGAGAGCGAGCAGTACTACCTCTACGATCAGGCCACCGTCGCCATCGGCTTGGTCGCGGCCGGCGAGTATGCGCGTGCAGCAGCGCTTCTCGACGGGCTCCAGGCCGCTCACCTCTCGGACGGCTCGTGGCCATTTTTGATGTGGGACAACGGAGACCCCTACTGGTGGGACGGGGACATCCGCTACACGGGGGCGAACTCGTGGGCTGTGATGGCGTTCAACGCGTACCACATCGCCACCGGAACCACGACGTACAGCGCTGTCGTGATCGATGCCCTGGACTATCTCGACAGCCTCCGCCACGCGGATGGAGCCCGCATGCCGCTACGCTTCAATCCCAGCGATCTGCCCAGTACCACGTGGGACGAGCGCGACGTCAACAGCTTCGAGCACAATGCCGATGCACTTTCGGCCTTCGCCGGCCACGCTCAGGTGCTGGGCTACGAGTCGCACCCCGGAACGATCGCAGATCTCGAGGGCTGGATCGGCGATCGGTGGAACGGTACGTACTTCAACCCCGGGACCCACACGATCTTTGGGGACAACGCCCGCGAGCGCTACCTCGACACGCAGACCTGGGGCTTGCTTGCCCTCGGGGGCGTCGACACGATGTATCACGATGGTCTTCGAAACGACTGCAGCGTGTTCTTCGACGTCGCGGGTCACGTGCGTGGGCTGACCGGCTTGCTGGGGTTCTCCGACTTCGCTTGGTCGACCGGCGAGCTGCCCTACGGCCCCTTCATCTGGTCGGAAGGAACACTCGGCTACATCGCCGCGCTCGACGAGGTGGAGCGTGCGACGGGGACGACCGTGATGTGCGAGGGCTTTGGGAGCGACGACCTGTACGACACGATGAGCCAGATGCTCCTCGACGCCGAACTTCCCACCTCCACCTCGAACGCGCACCCCGAGTACACGGAGGTTCCTGGAACCGCGGCGTTGGGCTGGTGGTTGATGGTCGACGCGGGGCTCAATCCGTTCCGCCCTTGGGATGCACTGTAGTGGCCGAAGGCCGGCACCTCGCCGCACTGCGGTCAGTCGTCGTGGCGGGGGAATCGAGTACGTCACGGTCGCGTGGGCGCACCGCTCGGCGGCCCGCTCGCTCCCCTGCCACACCTCCGCCACCACAATCGGCTTGCTGAGCTTCAACGGGGCGGCAACACGACGACGGGGCCGAGTGCACAGCGGTCGTCGTGGCCGAGGCGTCATGGCCTCGGTGTCATGGCCTCGGTGGCTCTCAGTCCGAATCGGCGTGGAGGGCCTGGGTGCTCTTTTCGTCGAGCTCGCCCGTGGGGTCGAGGGCGTGGGCCCGTTGGAACGCGACCAATGCGGCTGTCGTCCCGGGCTCTAGCGTTGGGCCGGAGGGCCCGGGCGCGTATCCATGATTGCCCAGCCGTTCGCTCACACCTCCGAGTCGGCTGGGGGGCTGCAGCCGGCCGAACCGCAGCCGCCGTCGACACGTGGTGCCGGCGAACGAGACGAGCAGCTCGCCCTCGTCGACGTCGGCCGGAATCGAGTCCCGCACGATGCCGTTCGGATCGGCGTGGAGCGTGCGAGGCGGGAGGCACTGTCCCGCCCGGGTGCTCAACGACAGCAGCGCGCTGGCGCCCGCCTTGGGCCGGCCGTCCCGGTCGAGCAGCTCGAGCTCCATCGCACAGGCCCCGTCGATCTCGACGTGTGCGGTGTACCCCGCGACCACCGGTTCGAGATGCTCTCGAATCGGCGGCACGCGTACCGTGTCTTCGTCGGCGACCAGCATTCGTGGCTCGCGCCCCTCGGTGTGGAGTCCCGGGTTGTGGGCCCACAGCGTGTCCACGGTGAGCCCGTGCTCGTAGGCGATGCTGATCATGCAGTCGCCTGGTATCACCCGGCGAACGATCTCCTTCGCCGCTGGTGGCGGCTCGAGCCACCGTGGTGCCCGACTGCCTTCGGCCCGGTCTGCGGGCAGCGGCTCGGTTCCAACGGGAGTCCATCCGTCCCGGTCGAATGCGGCCAGCGAATAGTGGTAGGTGCCGGGGGCCAGGCCCTCGAAGCGGGCGCGACCATCCGCACGGGTCCGGGTACGGCAGACCGCCGCCGGTCCATGGAGTGCGACCACAACGCCTTTGGCAGGCGTCCGGTCGGCTCGCATGACGACGACTTCGATCGCCTGGACGTCACGGCTGACGCAGCGGGCTACGGTGACCTCCACTTGTTCATCAGCCGCCACGTCGCACCTCCACGAAGCGGCCCCGGGCCTCGGCGCGGTTCTGCTCTGCCCGATCCCGGTGCTCGACCTCATCCAGCAGCAGTACGAGGCGCTCGGTAGGGTCTGCGATGGCGGGGTCGCGCAGCCGGGTGTCCATCCACCGGGTTCGCTCGTGCTCGGACCATGCCCAGCCGTGGGTGGTCGTCAGCTTCGCGAACGCCAGCACGTCCCGGGGCTCGACCAAGCCAAAGCCGAATGCAGCCTCGACCACGGACCGGGCTCGGGTCGTGCACTCGTCGGGTTCGACCCCGGAAGCGCCGAGGGCCTCCGCGACGCGGGTCACGAGCGTTCCACGGCGATGCTCGACCAGATCTCCGGCCAAGGCGTGAATTTGGGATTCGCGTACGCGGAGCATGGTGTGGTCTCAGTGCAGGACATCGTTCAGGCGATCGAACAGAGCGCGGTAGCGGCCGGGGCCGTGGCCCGCGGAGTCGGCGTAGCGAAACTGAAGACGCCCCGCCATCGTGCGCGTGACGTGGACCGCGATCCAGTGCAGCCCGCCGCGGGCCGCAGATAGACTCCCGGCGCCGCAGGCCCCGGTGTTGATCACGAACGTCGCGGCCGCGACCTGTCGCTGGGCGAACCGACACAGCTCTACCGCTTGGCGGATCGGTGACAGGGCGCGGACCTGCGCCGCATCGAGATCCCCGGCCCGATAAAGACGTACGAGCCGCGCGAGGTCGGGCATGTTCTCGACGATGCCCACAGCCCTGCCGTTGCGCTCGTCGAGATCGCGGCGGACTGCGTCCGAGGGGTAGTCGATGGGCAGCTCCGCATCGTCGGTGTAGACGAACCCCCGCATCAGCGCGTCGACCCGGCCGGCCTGATAGGCACCGGCGTTCCAGGCCGCCCGCACCCCGCAGGTGTTTCGGTCTTGCGGCTCAGTCGCGTCCTGCTGGAGATCGTAGGGCCGTGGGGCCATGCCCAGATGTCCGCCTCCGCCTCCGCCGAAGAACTCCTCGATCGACGGGAAATCGCCCGGAAAGTCGTACAGCAGCAGCGCCCAACGACGCTTCCGACGCGCGATGGGGCCCGCGTTGCTGACGGGTGCCAAGTCGGTCGGGTCCGCCAATGCTCGAAAACAGGTCGCGTATCCCAAGTCGCTCAAGACCAGCGCGCCGAGCTCGTTGGGGGCTCGTCGTTCGCGTGCGAGGAAGCTGCCGAGGCCACGTGGGTCGAGGCGATGTTCATCGTCGAGGAATCCGATCGTCATCAAGCGCCAGGTGAGAAACAGCCGGATGTTGCCGTCATCGGCCGCCCATGCTCCTTGCTCCCCCACGGTGAAATTGCGTGCGGCCTGAATTCGGTCGAAGCAAAACACGTGCGGCACACCCATGAAGGCAGCGATGTCCAGAGAGCCGCTTCGACCTCCAAACACGGAGAATCTCTCCAGGTCGGCGACCACCCGCCAAAACTCGGCGACCAACGAGCGCGTGGCCCGGGCCGGAAGCGCCCTGCGGTCGAGCTGCTCGATCAAGCGATACATGTTGAACGGTGCCGCCAGGCAGCCGCGGGGCTCTGGAATGGCGACGCCCGACTCGTCGCTGGGGCTACGGGCGGCCCGATTCCCGAGCGGTACGATGAGGTACTGCTCCTCCCGTGGTTTGCCGCGGTTGTATGCTTCGACGGCAGCGGCCAGCCGCATGAACATGTCGAGGGTGGTGTTGTGCTGCCGGTTTTCGTCGGCGCGCCGCATGAGCACGAGCAACACCCGCCCTGGCCACCGGCCGATGTGCGCCAGCAACCCTTCGCGGAGCCGTTGTCCCGATCCCTTGGCCCGGCTCGGAGCCAGCGTGTTGCGCAGGCGCTCGATCGCATCCCGGGCGTTCTCGTGGAGCCAGCGGGCGACGCAGGAGGTCGATGACTGTGTGACCCCGACCACGTCCCCCGGTTGGATCCCCACCCGGGCATTTTGCTCCGCCACGAGAACGCGGGCGACGCGATAGGGGTTGTCGATCTCGACCCATCGCTCCATGCCTGGCACCAACACGATGCGCCGAAGATCCACCCCCGACTCCCAGATGCCCTCGAGCAGCGCGATCGTCTCTTGCCAGTGTCGAACCGCTCGATGAGCCTGGCCCGCCGCGTTGTAGGCCCGCTTGCGCTTGGCCATGGCGATCCGGTCGGTCGAGGGCAGGGCAGCGTGGAGCTCGGCCAGGCGTGCCAGGGCGGGATCGCGGAACGCTTCGAAGGCTCGGCCGCTTCTGTCCCACAACGTGCAGATCTCGGTCAGCACGACGACCGCGACCCGGAGCTCGGGCTCGAACAGCAACGCCGCCATGATGTGCCAGCCGTCACCCGCCAGATGGCCCGGATGAATGATCCAACGAACGGGCCGACGGTCTCGCAGCGTGGTTCGGCCACTGCGGTATATGGTCGCCTCTCCCTCGGGCGACGGTAGTTCTCCGTCGTCCCGTGGTGGCGCCTCGGCCTGCGAGGTTCGCCCGAGTTCCATACTCATCGCACTGCGCGGCAGCTCGGCTCGACCCGGCATGGGTGAGTCCGAGACCTCGGGCGGTGACAGCCGAGGCCGAGACGAC
>JAHZJA010000741.1 GCA_022601155.1 Deltaproteobacteria bacterium
CACGCACCCCACGCACGCACCCCACGCACGCACCCGCCCACGCACCCGCCCGTGCACGCACGCCCCCACGCCCCATCACCAAGAACACCCAGCAAGGCCGTCTGCGGCTCAATCAAACCACCGCACAAGAGCACCACACTCTTACAGCGCCCCAATTTATCATCTTGCCGATTTGGCCATCATGCACTCACCGTAACCACACTTGCAATGCTAACATTAATACAATTCGCAAAATAACCACTTGCAGACATGCACAATAAAAGTATTACTACTTTCGACGGGTCGCTGAGCCTGCCTGCTCACGATAGGTAGACAATGAATAGTAAAGCACTGTTGATTCTCGCAATTGTTGCGGTCGGCTGTCACTCCGAGGCGGAGAGCTCCGAATTCCAGGGGGCCGAGCGCGACCAGCAGATCGACGAGATCATCGAGAACCTGAAGCTCGCAGACTTCCCAGACGAGGAAATCGAAGTCCTCGAAGACGGCACGGTCGTCGTGGGCGGCGATGCAATCGTGACGCTCCAGGCATTCCGTGAGATGGCCGGAATCCGACGATTCTCAGCCGAAGGAGAAGACGGCCACGAGGACGCCTTCCGCCAATATCGCACCACCAACTTGGTCGGCGACGCGGTCTCCACGATCTGCATCACGGACGCGTTCACCGGCAACCTCAGCACTGCACTCGACAACGCGGTCGCCAACTACAACGACGAGACGCTGTCACTCACCATCACTCGCGGCGGCACCGACTGCGATGCGACGATCCAGGCCAACCTCATCAACGGCGATGGTGGACTGGCGGGATTCCCCTCCAACGGCCTTCCCTTCGGCACCATCAACATCGGCTCCGACCTGGGAGCAGGGTCCATCGACATCGCGACTCATGTCACCACCCACGAGATTGGCCACTGCATTGGATTCCGGCACACCGACTACTTCAACCGCATCATCAGCTGCGGCGTGGAGCCCGGCATCAACCCCAACGAGGGCCAATCCTTCGAAGGAGCGGTACACATCCCGGGCACGCCGCAGGGCGCAGCGTTCAACGGATCGGTGATGAACGCGTGCTACAACAACACCAGCACCGGAGATTGGACGCCCGGTGATGTCATCGCTCTCAATGCGCTCTACGGCGCAGGTGGGCCCAGCTGCGCCGGCATCTGTGGCCAAAACCAGGGAACCTGCTGGTGCGATGCCGGGTGCGCCAACTTCGGCGATTGCTGTGCGGACAAGGTCGCGGAGTGCGGCTAGCTCACCGACGATGATCGAGCCGACGATGAGCCGGCTTCGCTCGACTCGAGCAAACACCGACCGACTCGATGTCGTCGATCGCCGGAGGTGCGGCCGTAATCATGGGCGCCCGTGGTCAGCGATGGCCGGTATCGCAGTGACGGCGACCCTCACCAAGCCCGTCGTCACCGCCTCGGTCGGTCGCCTGTGGTCCGGGGTTGCCGGCATCACGGTGACGGCGGCCCTCACCAAGCCCGTCGTCAGCACGGCCGGGAGCACGGTGACCGCGGTCCTCCCGAGGCACGTCGTCACCACCTCACTTGGGCGCTCGTGGTCCGGGGGTGGCCGAATCGCGGTGCCGACGGTCCTCCCGAGGCACCTCGTCACCACCTCGTCACCACCTCACGTGGGCGCTCGTGGTCCGGGAGTGGCCTCATGACGGTGACGGCGGTCCTCATGTCCGTCGTCACCACTTCGGTCGGCCGCCCGTTGTCATCGAGCACGCAACGACGACGGAGCGGGGCCCTACTTCGCGGTGCCGTCGTTGTGCGCTGCGAGAGCCTCGGGCAGGCCCGGAACGTGCTCGGCCCCCTGCGGGACCTGCAGAGTGGCGCCCTCGAAGTCGTCGCCCACGGGCTGGTAGGTGCCGCCCAGGCAGCCACTGAGGAACGCCTCGGTGATCGCGAAGAACGAGGTCCGGTTGGGGGGGCGCGCGAACCCGTGGCCCTCGTCGGGGTACAGCACATACGTCACCGGGATGTCGCGCTCGGTCATCGCGTCCACGATCTGATCGGCCTCGGCCTTGTTCACCCGCGGATCGTTGGCCCCCTGCCCGATGAGCAACGGCTTGGTGATCTGGTCGACCCGGCCCAGAGGCGAGCGCTCGCGCAGCAGGGCCTGGCCTTGCTCGGTGTCGGGGTTGCCGACCCGCTTGCTCAGCATGGCTCGCAGCGACGCCCAGTACGGTGGAGCCGACGCGAGCAGTGTGATCAAGTTGGAGGGGCCGACGATATCGACGCCGCACGCGAACACGTCGGGGGTGAAGGTCAGACCCACCAAGGTCGCGTAGCCACCGTAGCTGGTGCCCATGATCGCAACCTTGTCGCGCGGTGCGATCCCTTCGCTCACGGCCCAGTCGACGGCGTCGAGCAGATCGTCGTGCATCTTGGCTGCCCACTCGCCGTCGCCCGCGTTGGCAAAGCTCTTGGTGAACCCCGTGGACCCGCGAAAATTGACGCTGAGCACCGCGTAGCCACGATTGGTGAGCCACTGATGGCTCGGGTCGAAGCCCCACGAGTCGCGGCCCCAAGGGCCACCGTGAACCTTGAGCACCATCGGCACCGGGGTGTTGGGGCGGCCGTCGCTGTCGGGATCGGAGCCCAGCGGCAGGCTGAGGTAGCTGACCAGCGGCAGGCCGTCGCGCGCATCGATCACCACTGGGTGCATCGGGGCCAGCGACAGGCCTTCGAGCGCCGCGCGATCGGTGAACAGCGGCGTCACCTCGCGGGTGCTGCGGTCGTAGTGCGAGTAGTGAACCGGCCCATCGTCGCGGTACTCGGTCACCATCCACTGCTGACCATCGAGGGTCTGGCTGGTCACGACGAACTGCCCGCTCAGCGCGGCGCTGAGCACCTCGAGGTCCGGGGCGATCGCATCGTCGAGCACTTCCCAGCGGGGGCGCAGGTGATCGAACGACACCGCCATCGGCCGGCCGGTGTTGGGATCGGAGATCCATGCGCCCGGGCCCACCTGCGGGTCTTCGGCGAGGATCGTGGAGGTCCCCGATGCCAGATCGTAGGCGACCAGCGCGGGGGTCTCACGGCCGCGACTATCGGCCATATAGAGCACGGCACCGGCCCGATCGAGGCCGAACGCAGTGCTCGCGAGGGCGTCGTCGTGATCGAAGCTGACCAGGGGCTCCCAGCGGCGCGCCTTGCCCTTCCCCTTGCGCACGAAATAGTCGGTCCCCCCGTCCGGCCGCGACCGCGAGGCAACGCGAACCGTCAGAGACTCATCGGCGATGAAGGCAGCGAAGCCTTCCTCGTTCTTCAGCACCAGGGTGCGCTCGCCGGTCCGGAGGTCGACGCGATAGACGTCGTGAAACCGTGGGTCGCGGTCGTTGAGGCCGATGAGCGCGTGGTGGGGCTGGGCGTCGCTGGTGCCCACCAGCTGCGCCTGCACGCCATCGATGGGGGTCAGATCGACAGAGGTGCCCGTCGCGATGTCGACGGCGTAAAAGTGCCAATTTTCGTCGCCGCCGCGGTCTTGGATGTAGCCGACGCTGTCCCCGCTCGGGTTCCACTGGGCAAACCGGATACCGCGGCCGCTGTCTTGGGTGACAGGGCGGGCCTTGCCCGGGTCGGAGGTGGGGCCGACCCACACGTTGAGCACCCCGTCGACGGGCGCGATGAACGAGATCTGGCTGCCATCGGGGGACAGCGAGGGCCGAGCCCGGTCCGGGTTGCCGAACAACACGTCGCGCGGGATGAGCGGGTCCGAGGCCTGGGTCGCGGCATCGGCCGCGGCACTCACGGGGGGAGCATCGGCCCGCCCGGCGCAGGAGGTGAGCAGACCGAGACCGAGACCAATGAGGAGGGAACGCGACGACATGGGTAACTCCGTGACACTCATTGGATGGCTCCAGGGCCACCGAGGTTTCGCGTCAGCCCCCGGCGGGGCTGGGCGCGGCCTGGGCATCGGGTCCTGACCGCGCCGCACGATGCCCCAGCCATAGGAACCACGCGACCCCGACCACGATCCACACGTCGGCGAGATTGAATGTGGGCCAGCTGTAGCTCGATGTGAGATTGACCCGCACGAAGTCGATCACCGCGGTGTCGCCCGCGGGCGTCACTCGAAACGCGCGGTCCCAGCCGTTGCCGATGGCGCCCCCCGCGACCACCGCCAACGCGACCACCATGGCCGGGCGCGGCAGCGGGCGCCGAATGGCCATCATGAACAACACGGCGCAGGCCACCAGGGCCAGCAACGCGAACACCCACGTGCCCGCGCCCAGCTTCGGGATCAAGCTGAACGCCGTGCCCCGGTTGTAGGCCAGCGAAAACTCGACCCATGGGTCGACGACCGTCAGCGACTGGCCCGGCCTGGACGACAGCACGCTTTGCGCCCACGTCTTGGTAGACAGGTCACAGCCGCCCATCAAGGCAGCGGTCGAGCAGAATACCAGGGCGGCGCGGCCGCGAGATGCAAGACCCTTCATCCGTGGATGGTCCCGCCCGAGACGGCTGGGGTTTCGAACCCCGTGAAAATCGAAGGCACACGATGACCGATGGTGCGCCGTCCCCGAGCGAACCGTTGCGCCGCGACCGCTCTACCGCGGCCCGAGCGGTGTCCCCGGATCGACCGGCTCGACGACCACCCGACGGTGATCACAACCACCGTACGTCCGGCCATCGAACAGATGCACCATCGCATCGTGGGACATGTCGAGCACCGGGGCGCGGCACGACTGCTCGACCGTGCGGCAGTGGGGGCCGCGGTCGAGTGTCACCAGCACCACCGCGTTGCCGTTTTCGCAGTTGGTCACGCGGATGCGACCGCCACAGCCGTAACGATCGGCGTCGGCCGCAAACCACCGCAGGGTGGCCTCGCAGTGGGGCCCATCCTGCTCGGGCGTGCACAGCCCCCGCGAGCCGCAGGCAAACTCGCAATTGTCGTACCGATCTTCGTGAATCGTGCCGTCTTCCTCGAAGTAGCAGCCAAACCAGCTGGTCGCGTACAACCCATTGGCAGGGATCTCGGTGGTCGTGTTGCCGCGGGGGCCGTCGCACTGGGTGGGGGGGATCAAGCTCGCTTCACTGGCCCCATTGCACGCATCGGGCAGCGGCCGGGGTTGCGCATCGGCGACCTCCACCTGGCGCGTGGTCCCGGCGTTCGAGGGTGCCGCGGAGACCACCGACGAGCGCGGACCTTCGGGTGCCGCCCCGAGCGCAGTGGGAACGACCGCGACGATCGGCCGCAGTTCAGATGCATCGGGTTGGTGTCGTCGGCGATCACCCCCCACGGCGCAGGCCAGCGCGAGGATCACGAGCCCACACGAGGCGAACGACGATTGCACGGAGATGGGCAGCGGCACCGGACGCGCAGGATACCAACGGTCGGGTCGTCAGCCGCACCGAGGCTCGGACTCCGGGCCGCGCCGCCCTCGTGACACCGCCCCCTCCAACAGCGACTGGACTGGGTGTTCGAGCGGATCGCGGTCGCCTGCGACGGACTCGATATCCCAGCTGGTGCTGTCGATCGGTAGAGCCGGTTCCATGACCACCACGCTGCGCTCGCTCGCGGGCGACTCGATCGTCGTCGAGCACGCGCCGCAGCTCGAGCTCCTCGAGCGCGCACCGCTGGCGGTCGCGCACGGCAGCATGAACACCACGACGGAGTGCCTGCAATGGAGGGCCTGCAACACGGGTTCCCGGTGCTCACGCTTGCGGTCGCCAACGATCAGCCAGGGGGTCACGACCCGCGTGGCCTGGAGCGCAGCGGAGATGCTCACCCTGCGGCGCCTGACCGTCGCTCGGCTCCGCGGCGCGACCGAGCGGGTGCTCGGGGAGCCCTCCTCTCGGGCCAATGCCAGCCGCCTCCAGGCCGCCTGTCGCTCCCAAGGGGCGGTCGACCGCGCCGCTTTCCATCATCGAGACCGCGCTGCGTAGCGCTTCGCTCGCGACCAGCGGCGCGCGCCGCCGTCGAAGACTCATGCTGCGGGGGTGGGACCGCAGCGTGCCAACAGCTGCTGGCGTTCCTCTTTCGACACCACCGTCGGCTCGGATACCGGCTTGCCCGTATCCAGATCGAACAGCGGCGTCGGTCGGTGCGCCCGGCGAATCCACCCGCCACCGAGCAGGCGCAACGATCGAAAGATGATCCCGATCGGCGCCCGTGGGTGAGCATCGGCGGGCAGCTCCCCGATGCCGAAGCGACCGTGGACGCGGGCGCGGATGGGGCCGAGTACCTCGTCCCGCGACCGACCGTCGGCGGCATGGTCCATGAACAGGTGGAAGACTCCCACGAACGGGAACCGGGGCGAGGCCAGCGAGTTGGCAATGGGCGTCCGACAGCACCCTGCGTACCACCGCATCAGGCCCTTGGGCGACAGCCGTACGCAGCGGATGTGCTCCGCCCCCGCGGTGATCTCCACCTGAGCCGGCGTCATCTGAAAGACCTCGGTGCCCCCGTTGGCATCGAGGACCTCATCGGCGCGCTCGAGCCAGTGCGCAAAGCACTGGCAGTCGTCGCACATGCACACCAACCGGCACCCGCCCTTCGGCGTCGCATTCGTTGCCAGGCCGCGGATCGAGCCACAGGTACACGCCAGGGGGACCGATGTCGTCACGGCCACGAACGCTACACCGATTCGCCCAGCGCCGCGCGCGGCGGCTTCGGGTCCACAGTCTCGCGGAGGGGGCACTGCCGTAGCCCCGGCTCGAGAACACGGTCACTTCGACGTCGCCTCCGGACCAGCCCCGTCACATGCCGACAGCGGCCCCGCCCGGGGTTCCGCCCTCGAACGCGACGCCCCCTTTCGCCATCCGGCTCCCTTCGCACCCACCGTTTTGGCCGACCTCGTCGACGAGGTGGTGCTCGCAAAGAACGGGCAGGCGGACCCCGTGTCGGCCATCGTAGCCGCTGGTGATCCCATGTGCGGGCATGCTGGGGGCAACAGAGTCACCGCCGATCTGAGTGGCGGGCCGGCGTCGGTGCCCACCACCATCGAGACGGCGCTGACGACCGACATCGAGATTGCAGGCGAGAGCTTCGAGCCGGAGGGGTGAGGGGGCTGTGCGTGGCGAGCCTCGGATACCGAAACGTACCTGCCCGTGTTCCACCTCGAAGCAAGGCGGCACAGGCTCTTCGAGCAATCATTGGCATTTCGAGCTGGGAGGCAGCTTGCACGACTGCCGAGTTGGTGCCCGTTCGATCGCCGTCTCTTGCTCGCCCCAAGGTCCCCCGTGCCGCCGAGCGCGGTGAGCGGCCGAGCGCAAGCGGCCGCCCATTGGAGGCGCGAGTACGCACGCAGATGGAGCGGCTGTTCGACTGGAACTTCGGCGACGTTCGAATCGAGGCCGAGGACGAGGGGGCAGCCCGCACGGGCGCAAGGGCCTGGACCCACGGTGCCGCGATCGGGTTTGCGCCTGGTGCGTACGCCCCGACTCGACCGCGAGGGCGGGCACTGCTCGCGCACGAGCTCGCGCACCACATTCAGCAGACCCGTCGAGATCGAGCCCCGGTTGCGACGGCATTCGCGGAGCGGGAGGCCGATGCTGCAGCGGGAGCGGTGGCTTCAGGGCGTGCTTTCGAGGTTCGGACCGCGGCCTCCGGCACCCGGCCGCTGCTCAAGGCAGACGAGCGCACCATCGAGGCAACGCCCGGCGGCGGAGGTCTGGTCGTGTGGATGAAGGACGGCGGGGCGATCACATATCTGGCCAATATCAGGGTTCCAGGGGGAGGTACGCCGAATCGAGCCTTGGTCAACCTGGAGTTCTTGGACACGGGCCCGAGCATCTCGGTTCCCAAACACTATGTCGTGACCGTGACGAAGGCCAACGTGCACGTCACCTACCGGGAGCCACCTCCACCAGGTCCGACCCTCGCCTCGAGCAATCCCCTCGCCGTCCGCGACGACAAGCTCCGCAAGGACATCAACGAGCGCGAGCAGTTGGTGGCCCAGCGGGTGGCCTTTGGATTGTCCGAGGTCGAGGCTCGACGGGCACTCGACGCAGAGCTGGGACCTGCGGTCCCTACCGCCTGGGAGCAGCAGCGATCCGAACAGGGGGACCTGCAGAAACTCGAGCGCATCTACGATGGTGAAGGGAGCACCATCATTGGATATCGCTTGGTTGTACACCGAGCGGTCAACCCTGGTAACCGGCGGAGCCGCTTCGCAGGAACTACGGTCACCTATCTCGATCGTTTCGGGGCCGAGGCTGCCGAGGAGCAGTTCGATGACTACGGCAATGTGATTCCCAGAGGCACGATCCAAAAGACCGACGCTGGCGGCATCTTCAGCACGCTGTTGTCCTCGGCCAGTCGCACCACGGCAAGAGCCGATCGCGAGGCGGAGGTCAGAGCCCGCATGGCGCGGTGGACCAAGCTGGGGTGGGCCAGGGTCAGGGAAGAACGCGCCAAGACCCGGCTGGCATGGGAACAACTCCAAAGCGACCCTGAGAAGCTGCGTTCGGTTCATCTGGCCAAGCACTACTTGACCAACCGCGAGGAGCTCGACGACGCCGAGGCGATGGACGGGCTGCTCCCGGCGAGTTGGGCCGTTCAACGCAAGCGCGCCGAGATCCTCGGAGCGAGCCCCGACAAACTCGCCCGGATGACGGTCGCCCAAGACGTCGACCTGTCGAGGGCCCTGGACCTTGCCAGGGGGGAGGACGAAGCTCGTCGCTGGGCGTGGAAGCGCGCGGGGGGGGCAGCCTTTGGCACCACCGCTGGCGAAGCGTTGGCAGCCGAGTACAAGGGCAACGATGCCGCAACGCTGGGTCGGCTCGACGAGCGCTCCCGGGAGATCGCTGGGGGTGAGACTCCGCTGACCCTCACCATCGACGACGAGCGCGGCACCCCAGGTGGGTTCGAAGGCTGGGACTTCCGGGGTGATCGCATGCCGTACTCGATCCGGAAGTTGAGGGCATCGGTCTCGGGACAGCGGCTCGACTCGCGAACCACCTACTTGCTCGACCCTCCCGACCACGAAGATCTGGTGAAGGGCCTGTGGGACGGAGGCCTTGTCAGCCACCTCGCGCGCGAGGGTCTCCGCTCGACCGGGCTCAATCCCATGCAGGCGGCTCGGGCCGACAACGTCGGTCAGACCGTGGCGGCAGCGGCTGGGCTCGTCCCTGGTGGGCGCGCGGCGGCCGGCAGCGCGTTGAGCCGGTTCAGGGGCACGGGAGCCGCACGTAGGCAGCTGAGGCCTCCGGTGCCCTCCACCCGAGCGGCGTCGAGGGCCCCGAAGACTCCGAAGACTCCGAAGACTCCGAATCCCCCGGGCGCGGCGACCGGTGCCGCCAAGCCTGTCACGAACACCACACGGCGCTGGACGAACGTCACCCCACGCTCGACGGTCCAGAGGTCCGTTCGCCATCGAGCCGATCAGATCCGCGACCGCCTCAAGGGCCTCGCCCGATCCAAATCCGCGGCCAAGGGGGGACGTACTGGCCGTTCGTCACGCGGTCGAGCCGACCGCGCGACATCGGCCTCACGCACCACAACAACGGGTCCGATCAAGGTGGCTCGTTCGCGGCAGCGCGCCATCGATGTGCCGACTGGGATGCGACCTCGGGGCGAGACGGCGATGGCGGGCGCCCAAGGTTCGAGTGGCGCCAAGGCAGGGTCCAGCAAGTCCTCCAACGTGCGGCTGGGCAAACGGCGAGTCTCGACCAAGGGACGGCAGACTGCGACCTCCCGCGGGAGCAACAAGGCGGCTGGACCCACAATACGGCGTCGATCGATCCGCCGGAGCACGCCCAGCGGATCGGCCGCGAGGGCGTCCAGCAAACGAGTCGGGGCCAAGCTCGCCTCCAAGAGGGCGCCGGCCACGAAGGGCGCACCCGCTGCTTCCAAGGGAATCCCCAGCGACCTTCAGCGCGATCCTGCCGGCGTGTACGGGTACATGCCGACCAAAGACAGCCCATTCCACACGAGCAAGGGTTGGCCCGACTGGAGCAACCCCGAGCAGGTCGCTTTGGCGCGGAAGAAGCGAATCCAGTACCTTGCCGACCTCGCGAAGAAGAAAGCCGCAGACAAGAGGCTGATCCAGAGTATGAGGGCATCCGGAAAGAGTGACCGCGCCATCGCACGGGAGATCGTCGACAGGCGCAATCTGGATCGAATCGCGACCTATGATGGCAACGAAGAAGCGCTCAAAGCCATGTACAAACGCAATCTCGAGAAGTACCAAAGGAAGGAGGGGCCGACCTTGGAGTTCTTCGAGGGGGCCGGGAAGTCCGTCGAGCAAATCATCCAAGGGTCCACGAGGTCCAATCGGACGGTAGACATCCTCACGGGCCTCGAGGTCGTGAAGTAGTGAGACACATCCTCCGTCGAGTACCAACCGAGAGCCCCGTCGAATTCGACGATGCTCACGGGAGAGTCATCGGGGTCGCTCCAGATGGCAGCATTCCACGCGGGACCTTCTACCGGGCGGGAGATGCGGTCGTTGCACTGTATGCGGAGAACGATGCGCTGGTCCTCCAGATCGCCGAGTCCAAGTTCGACCTGACTTCGCCAGGGGTGAAGCTCGAGTACTGGCACAACTGGCATGACGGAAGGACGACGTTCATTGCATCTGGGCCGTCTGCCCGCCAACAGATCGTATACCCAGCCTGGTGGGCGGAACTGCATCTGAATGTACAAGATGTCCAATTCGCGCCTGAAAGAGATGAGGAGGAAGACGTCGTGGCATACATCGTGGCCACCTGGAGGGACCCGGATGCGGCTCGCAGGCTCGCGAGCAAGTGGTCGGCGACGTCGGGGTGAGGCTTTCATGAACCGCCGCACCACTGACCTTACGTGGAGCGTCGTTCTTGCCAGACCAGCTCGGGAGGTGGTCGCAGCAGGCGTACCTCGACGCGTCCAACCGCGGCGTCGCCGACATCTTCGGGTACGACCTGGCGCTGAGGGGTGACGGTGAGCCCCTCACGGTTGCCGCTCCATCAGCGCCGTGGGGGTCGGCGGCAACCAGACCGCCGACTCGTCCGAGGGAGCGGGCGCGGTGGATGTCTTCGCCCGCGACGAGAGCGGAGCAGCTCCCATTGGGCGTCGGGGCCATGCCCGCCTTTGGTCACGGATTTCCCCTCTGACTGACAAACAGGCCGATTCAGGGAAACCGAACGGAGCCTAGTTGTAGGCCAGCTCGACCGCGCGCCGCATGTTCACCGAGACGAGCTTGGAGATGCCGCGCTGCTCCATCGTCACGCCGTACAGACGGTCGGACGCCTCCATGGTCACCTTGTTGTGGGTGATCATGATGAACTGGGTCTCGCCGGCCAGCTCGCGCACCAGCTTGCTCATCCGACCCACGTTGGCGTCGTCGAGCGGAGCATCGACCTCGTCGAGGATGCAAAACGGGCTGGGCTTGATGAGGAAGATGGCAAAGATGAGGCTGACCGCGGTCAGGGCCTTCTCGCCGCCCGAGAGCAGGTCGAGGCTGCGCAGCTGCTTGCCCGGAGGCTGCGCTGCGATCTCCACGCCCGTGCTGAGCATGTCCGACGGGTCGGTGAGCTGCAGCTGCGCCCGCCCCCCGTTGAACAGCCGCGGGAACAGCTGCTGAAAGCGCTCGTTGACGGCGTCGAAGGTGTCCCGAAACAGCTGCCGCGTGGTGCGATTGATCTTGTCGATCGCCTCCTGCAGCTGAGAAATCGCCGACTCGAGGTCGTCGCGCTGACCGGTCAGATACTCGTACCTCGTGGAGACGTCCTCGTACTCGTCGATGGCGGTGAGGTTGACCTCGCCCATCCGCGACAGGATTCGTCGAAGGTCCTTGAGCCGGGTCATCTCCTCGGGGCCAGCGAGGGCTCGGTGGTGATGGTCGATCATCACCTCGGTCACCTGGACATCGAAGCGCTGCCGCACGTCCTCGACGACATGGGACCGCTGCAGCTCGATCTCCTGGAGACCCAGCTCGACCTGTTGCAGGCGCTCGCGGTGCTCGTCGAGCTCGCCGCGGAGGGTCTTGAGCGAGGCTTCGAGCTCGTCGACCTGCAGCCGAAGCTCGTCATATTGCTCGCGATCGTCGTGAACCCGGGCGGTGGCCTCGCGGCTCTGCTCGACCAGTGTCTCGCGCTGCTGCGCCGCCGTGTTGGTGTCCAGCTCGAGTTGCTGGACCTTGGCGTCGGCAGTATCGGCGGCCCCCCGCAGCCGGCTGATCCGATCGCGCTCACTGCCAGCCTGACGCCGCAGGCGATCGCGGGCCTCGCCGAGGGCGTCGACCTGCTGCTGCCATCGCGCCAGGGCGACCCGCGCTTCGGTGAGTTCGTCCCCCACCCGCTCGCGCGTGGCCACCAGCGTCTCGCGCTCGGCCGTGCCCTGCTCGACGATGCTCGACTGCTCCTGCGCCTGCTCCTGATCGGCCTGCACCTGGTCACGCAGCGTCTCGATCTCCTCGGACCGCTGCGTCGCCATCGAGCGCAGGGTCTCGCGCTCCTGCTCACGGCGGTGGAGCTCGGACGCGGCGCGCTGCAGGTCGGCGCCCAGCTGCTGCCGGGCCTGGGCTCGGGCCAGCTTGTCCTTCTCCGCGTCGAGCACCTGGGTCTCGCTGTCCTCGCGAGCCTGA
>JAHZJA010000742.1 GCA_022601155.1 Deltaproteobacteria bacterium
AGGCGAGGCGACGCGCAACGAGACGAGACGACGGGACGAGGCGAGGCGAGGCGAGGCGAGGCGACCAACCGGCGGTGTCTCGCGGTCGTGGTCCCGTTGGCCGATCCTCTCAGCGCTCGTCGATCAACCGCTGCGCCAGATCTCGATGCTCGGGGTACGGAGGTCCAGCGGGTTGCTCCGCCGCGGCGGTCGTCGCGAGATGATCGGCCACCGCCGCATCCAAGCCCAGGACGAGCCCGGCGCCCGTGCCCTCCGCTTGCGCGGCGTCGGCCTCCGCGGGCGCAGCCGCAGCCGCAGCCGCAGCCGGGCCGGCATAGCGACGCTTGAGTGCGACCATGCGCTCGACCGCACGCTCGATCCGATGGTCGGGCTGTCGCTCGAGTCGCTCCAAGACCACCCGGCTCAGCGCGAGATCACGGCAGACCAACAGCGCATCCACCCCGGCCTCCAGCGCACCATCGACCATGTCTCGGGGCTGGTAGTGGTCGGCCACCGCCTTCATCTCCAGATCATCGGAGAACACCACGCCGTCGTAGCCCAACTCTTCGCGCAGCAGCGCCATCACATCGGGCGACAAGGTCGCCGGTCGCTTGGCATCGATCGCCTCGAACACCACGTGCGCCGTCATGATGCTGGCGACGCCCGCCTCGATGGCCGCCGCGAACGGGGGCAGCTCCACCTCCCGCAGCCGCGCCAGGTCGTGGGCGAGCGTGGGAAGCTGCAGATGACTGTCGAGATCGGTGTCACCATGACCGGGGAAGTGCTTGGCACAGGCCGCCACCCGCTGCTCCTGCAGGCCCTCGACCACCTGTGCGGCATGCCGAGCCACCCGGGCCGCATCGCGCCCAAAGCTCCGATCGCCGATGACCGGGTTGTCCGGATTGGTGTCCACGTCGACGACGGGAGCGAAGTCCATGTGGATCCCCAGGTCGGCCAGCTCTCGCGCCAATGCGGTGGCGAACGTGCGGGTGGTCGGCAGATCGTCGCGGTCGCCGAGCGTCCGCATGGGCGGCCAGTGCGTCCAGGGATCCCGCAGCCGCTGCACCCGTCCGCCCTCCTGATCGATCGCCACCACCGTTGGCGCCTCGGGGGGCGCGGCCGCGTGCAGCCCCTCGACCAGCGTGCGCACCTGCGTTGGGGACTCGATGTTGCGTGAAAAGAGGATCACCCCGCCCACGCGTCCCTGCCGCACCAAGGCCAACAACTCGCCAGGAACAGTCGTTCCTTCGAAGCCTGCAAACAATAGCTGCCCGGGCTGCCACGGCGAGGTCATGCGCCGAGCTTGCCATCTTCACGGCCAAACCGTCATCATGGGACGTCGCTGCTGGCGTGCGGACGCCACGGGGACACAATCCTTGTCCTGGGGGGGAACACGATGACGACGCAAAGACTGCACACCACGCTCAAAGGAGCTGTACGGCTCGGTGGCATCTGTGGGGCCGCGATGCTCCTGGCCCTGGCCTGCGGCGATCCGAGCGATACCAGGCCCGGCGCCACCTCCATCGGGGTGACGTTCAACCCCACCACGGGCCCGAGCAACGTCACCGAGGGCGACAGCGAAGACGACACCGCCGGGGTGATCCCCGACATCGGTAGCGCCGACACGGGCCCTCCCGGCAACACCGACGGTGGATGTGCCGAGGTCAGCGACACGGCCGAGGTCGGTGCACAGCCGGCCGACATCCTCATCGTCATCGACAACTCGGGGAGCATGAGCTTCGAGGCGTCGTCGGTGCAGCTGAGCATGAACTCGTTCTCGAGCCAGATCATCTTGGCCAACATCGATGCCCACGTGGCGATCATCTCGGCTGACATCTCCGATGACGCGGGCGTGTGCGTGCCGCAGCCGCTGGGCTCGGGCAACTGCCCCGTCGACGACAATCCCCCGGGCTACTTGCACATCGTCGACAGCGTCGGCAGCAACAACGCCCTCCAGAAGATCCTCGATCACTACGGCGCGTGGTCGGCCGTCTTCAGACCCACGGCCGCCAAGCACGTGCTGGTCGTCAGCGACGACGACTCCGACCTCGGCGCGGCTGCCTTCGACCAGGCGTTCCGGGCCCTCGACCCCACGCTGGCCGACTACACCTTCCACGCGATCGCCTCACCGGAAGACGAGATCCTCGCCTGCATCGCCGGCACCTCGTGCTGTCTGCTCGCCGCCGCCCTCAGCCAGGAGTACATCGACTTGGTCAACATGACCGGGGGTGTATTCGGCAACCTGTGCGACCAAGACTTCCAGCCGGTGTTCGACCAGCTGTCCACCGCGGTGATCCAGGGCGCCACCCTCGCGTGCGAGTACCCCATCCCGCCGCCACCGGACGGCATGGACTTCAACCCCGACCAGGTCAACGTCGAGTTCGACGACGGCATGGGCGGAGTGCTCGAGATCGGTCGGGTCGACAGCGCGGCCGACTGCGCCGGAGTCAACGACGGCTGGTACTACGACGACCCCGTCAATCCCACGACCATCGTCGTGTGCCCGCAGACCTGTGATCAGATCCAGGGCTTCGCGGGCGCGAGCGTCAGCATCAAGTTCGGCTGCGCCACAGTGCCGGCCGGCTGAGCCGGCCTTGTCCAGCCCGCCGGGACCGCCGCCGGGTCGAGCGCCAGAGATCGACCCACGGCGTGCAGAGGATCACACCTGCCCCGCACTGCACCGTAGCCCCTTTTACGGACCATCCCCCTCGTGTTGACGGTCCTATGGGGCGCTGTTAGCGTGCGACGCCTTTGATGAGCGGTGTTCCGTACCCGCGCGGCCGTCGGACCGCGTTGATGAGCTCCCTTCCCCTGCTGACGCTGCTTTGCGTCGGCTTTTTCGGGGCGGCTTCGGCTGCTGCTGCGCAACCGGGCCTCGGTGGTCCGGGTGCCCCTGGCCCTGGCGCCCCGGGTGGTCCCGGCCAGCGCAAGGATAAGAAGGAAGGACCGGCCGAAGAAGCGCCGAAGGACAAGCAGGCGCTACGACCCATCGTCGAAGTGCCGGCTCAGCCCAAGCGCCGCCGCCGGGTCCAGCTGTTCGACCTTCACGGCTACATGCGGATGCGAGGCGATTTCTTCCATCGCCTCAACCTCGGACTGTCCGACCGCGACTTCGACAACAACCCGCTGCCCAACAAGTTCTTCCGCCCGCCCGTCGAGCAGGGCGAGGAGCGCGAAGAGGCCGGGACCGTCGGGTTCGTCAACAACGACGCCGACTGCTTCACGCGGCTGAGTGACGCGGGCATCTCGGCCCAGCGCGCCACCACCCGCTGCCAGCGTCGTCAGGGCTTCCCCAGCGCCAACCTCCGGCTGCGGCTGGAGCCCACGCTGCACATCACCGACACCATCAAGGTCCACAGTCAGGTGGACCTGCTCGACAACGTGGTCCTGGGCAGCACGCCCGATACCTTCTTGTTCGACAACCCCAACGCGCCGATCGACCTGTTCACGCGCAGCCAGGTGCCGCCCTCTTCGGGCGTCAACAGCTTCGACGACAGCATCGTGGTCAAGCGGGCCTGGGGTCATGTGCGCTTTGGCTTTGGTCTCGACCTGCAGTTCGGGCGCATGCCCTGGAGCTGGGG
>JAHZJA010000743.1 GCA_022601155.1 Deltaproteobacteria bacterium
CGCAGCGACCAGTTCAGCTTTTGCGTGTCACTGTTCGAGGCCATCTACGGGACACGGCCGTTCGTCGGCCGCTCTCGAGTCGCACTCGTACGACAGATTCGCGCCGGACGAACCGTGCTCCCTCCCCGCGATTCCAAGGTCCCCGTCAAGCTACACGAGGTGCTGCTGCGAGGGCTCGCCGCGAAGCCAGAGGGACGATGGCCGTCGATGAACGCCTTGCTGGACGAGCTACGCCGGCAGGTCGCTCCTCGTAGGCGCGGACCCCTGACGCTGGGGCTTGGGCTGGCTGGAGGACTGGGAGTCGTGGGCATCGGCCTGGCGTACCAGGCGGAGGTCGGCCAGCGCTGTGCGGGCGCGGCCGAGAAGCTGGCGGGGATCTGGGATGACGAGGGCCGGCGAGCGGTTGCCGACGCGGTCCTCGGCACCGGAGTCTCCTACGCCGCCGACACCTTGGAACGAGTCGAGCCACGCCTCGAGGCGTACGCGCAGGAATGGGTGGCCAAGCACACTGACGTCTGCGAGGCGACAGCCGTCCGACAGGAGCAGGCCGAGCGAGTCCTGAGCCTGCGGATGAGCTGCCTGCGACAGCGACGGGCTGCGCTACGAGCCGCGGTCAACGTGCTGTCCAACGCTGACGCCACCGCCGTGGCCAACGCGGTGCAGATCGCCACGGGCCTGCCCCGGCTGAGCCGCTGCGACGATGTCGAGGCCCTGCGGGCGGCGGTCCCTCCTCCCGACGACCCCGAGGTACGAGCGGATGTCGAGCAGCTCAGGGAACGACTGCAAGACGCGCGCAGCTCGCTGTCGGCAGGGGACTACGTAGCGAGCGAGGCGACGACCGACCAGATCGTCGACGAGGCGCAGACACTCGGCTACGAGCCCCTGCTCGCCGAGGCCCTGCTGCAACGGGGCGAGGCGCGGATGAGGGCAGGTCACTACGAACGAGCCGAGTCGGATCTCGTCCTGGCGTATCGACTCGCGCTGCGCCACGCCTACGGCGAAGTGGAGCTCACCGCGGCCACCACACTGATGACGCTCGTGGGCAACTATCAGGCGCGTTTCGAAGACGCCCAGCGCTGGCAGGAAGAGGCATGGGAGCGGACGCATCGACCCGAGCTTGGCTCACAGCACCGGGCCAAGGTCCTGCATGGTCTGGGCCGAGTGCTCGTGCGGCGGGGCGAGCTCGGCCCCGCCCAGGAGCACTACGAGCGCGCCCTCGCCGAGCTCCAGGACGGCTCGAAGGAGATCGATCGAGCCGGTGTACTGAGCAGCCTCGGCGAGCTGGCGCTACAGCGAGGTCATTATGACGCCGCGCGGGATCGATTCGAGCGCGCCCTGGCGACCTTCGAGGAGTGGCTGGGCCCGCGCCATCCCCTGGTGGCTGGCTCGCTGGGCAACATCGGCAAGGTCCTCCGCCAGCAGGGCCGACACGAGGAGGCTCTGACCTACCTCCAGCGGTCGCTGGCCTTGTTCGAGGCCGCCGTGGGTCCGCGGCACCCGAGCATCGCGAACAGCTCCACCAACATCGGCAACGTGCTCGCCAGTCAGGAGCGTTTCGAGGAGGCCGCCGTGTACTTCGAGCGCGCCGTGTCGATCGACGAAGAGGTCCTGGGCCCCGACCACCCCGACCTCGCGGTCTCGCTGAGCAACCTCGCCAATGTGTCCGAGCTGCGCGGCGACCTCGATCGTGCCCTGCAGCTCCACGAACGAGCCCTGCCGATCAAGGAAGCGGCCCTCGGCTCTCGACATCCCGCCGTGGCGTTCACCTTGGAGAACCTCGGCGGCCTGCTCGCGCGCCGGGGCGACGCATCGGCCGCGCAGGCGCACCACGAACGCGCCCTGGCCATTTGGGAGCAGGCACTGGGGCCTCGGCATCCCGAGGTCGCCACCTCGCTGCACAGCCTCGGCATCGCGCTGAAACTCCAAGGGGACCTCGACGGCGCGCGTACCCACTTCGAACGCTCCCTGGCGATCCGAGAACGAGCGCAGGGACCCAACCACCCCGAGGTGGCCCTTCATCTGCACGGCCTCGCATCCGTCATGGAGCTGCAAGGGGATCGGATCCAAGCCCGTGAGCTCTACTCCCGGGCTCTGCGCATCCGGGAAGCGCAGGGCCCCCAGCTATCCACGATGGTTCCTCCTCTCGTTGGCCTGGCCCGGCTGGCCATGGCCGAGGGTGACCTGGACCTCGCCCGGGAGCACGCCGAGCGAGCCGTCGACATCGGGACCTCGGCGCAGGGCTTCATCGAACACTCCGCCGAGGCGAATTTCGTGCTGGCTCGTGCGCTGTGGCCCGAGCCCGCTCAGCGGTCCCGCGCCCGAGCTCTCGCCGAGCGAGCCCAGACGATCTACGGCCAGGTCGGAGCGGGAGCCGTGGGCCCTCGCGCCGAGATCGAGCGATGGCTGGCGCAACATGCCGAGGACTGACGACGTCGCGGTGCCCGTCGTGCAGGCCGCCAAGGTCGGCCTCGCTGGTTGCTACTGGTGGAGGAGGCCAACCCAAGCCGCGAGCACCTCCGCCACGCTCCACGCCTGAGCCGGGCAGCCCCGCGCCTGGTGGGGCGGATCGCCGTCGGCGATCTCCGGCAGGCTGCCCACGCCGTGCGTGTGCAGCTGCTCGAGTACCGGCTCCAAGAAGCTTCGGGCTCGGGCTCGGTCGCCGTGCACCCGAAAATGGGCCCGCGCAAACGGACCGAGCAGCCACGTCCACGCCGTGCCTTGGTGATAGGCGCCATCACGCTCTCGCGGCCCGCCCTCGTAGCGGCCGATGTAGCCCGGCTCCGTGCGGCCCAGGCTCCGCAGGCCGAGCGGCGTGTACAGCTCGCGCTGCACCACATCCACCACCGCTCGCTGCCGTGCCGAGTCCAGTGCGCCGTGACGCAGCGAGACCGCGAAGATCTGGTTGGGACGCAGCGCCGCGTCGTCGCCGTCGGGACCATCCAGGACATCGAACAAGAACCCTCGCGCCGGGTTCCAAAACCGCGAGAAGCCGGCCTCGGCGTGCTCGGCCGCGGCCGTCACCGCGCGTGCGTCTTGCCCCAACCGCACCAGCAGCGCCTCCAGCGAGCGACACGCGTTGATCCACAGCGCGTTGATCTCCACCGGCTTGCCGATCCGCGGTGTCACCACCCAGTCGCCCACCTTGGCGTCCATCCACGTCAGCTGCATGCCCGGCTCCCCGCCGCGAAGCAGGCCATCGGAATGATCCACGCCGATTCCATGGCGCGTGCCCACCATGTGCGCCTCGAAGATCGCCAGCAACGTGGGCATCAACGCCTCCGCGAGCGAGAGCTCCCCCGTGCTCTCCACGTGGGCCGCGATCGCCTCCACGTACCACAGCGTTGCATCGAAGGTGTTGTACTCGGGTGACTGGTCGTCGTCCGGAAAGCGGTTGGGGATCATCCCGCCATCGACGTAGCGCGCAAAGGTTCGGACGACCGCGGCCGAGACCTCTGGTCGGCCGGTCGCGAGCGACAGCCCGGGCAGCGCGATCATCGTGTCGCGCCCCCAGTCGCCGAACCACGGATAGCCTGCGATCACGCTGGCCCCCGAATCGCCCGTCGTAGCCGACCGCGTCACGATGAACTGATCGGCGGCGAGAACCAACGCTGCGATCCGCGGATCAGACGGTGAGCCCGCAGCATGCAAGAGGCCCTCGACCCGCTTGCACGCACGCTCGCTCGCCCCCACCCCACCCGCTGCACGAGGACCACGGGTCAGCGTGACCGTCCACGTCTCCCCCTCCGACAACGTCTTGGCCAAGGACGCCACGCGGACATTGTCGTCGAGATCGTCCAGGCCGCGACCCGACTCGGCGACCAGCCGAAAGCCTCGATACCACACGGGATCCACCTCGATGTCGGCACCGAGGGCGGAGATCCACAGGGGGTCGGGCCCTTCCACCGCAACGGCGACGCCCTCGGCGTGCTCGGTGACCCGGGGCACCTGATCGCCCGCCCGCATCGTGGAATGGAAATCGCGATCCCCCACCAACACCGACAAGGACAGCCGAAGCGGTTGCTCCGCCCGAACGACGCGGTACTCGCAGTAGGTCGTGTCCTCTCCGTGCTCCATCCACACGCGCTTGTCGAGCAGTACATCGGCCACGGCGTAGCGCCATCGCGGTGCTCCATCCTTCAGCACGAAGCTCTCGAGCAACGCGTCTCCGGTTGGTGCCACCGTGTCGTCGGCCCAGCGATGGGCCGCCAGCTCGTATCGCGCGTCGCTCAGGTGCACGACTTCGTCGATCGCCGCCACCACCCGGCGGCGGCCCACGGGGGGACGGGTCGCGACCGTCAGCAGCCCGTGGTAGCGCCGCGTCATCGGACCTGCGACCGCCCCCAACGCGAACCCACCCCGCCCGTTGGTCACCACCCACTCCAGAGGGTGGCAATCCCCCGCCAATCGCCCCCGCCCGAGCGAGATCAAGGGTCGGCCGTCATCCACTTCGTCATTGATACGACACCCGAGCAGGGAGTGCGACTGCCCCATTTTTCCCCGGTGTCGGGTCTGACACCGACACTCCCCATGGAAATGCGTTTTCGTGTCCGGTGCCATGCAGTAGCCTGTCGCCTCCATGGACGCCACGACCGCCGAGCCCTCTGTGCTGACCATCTTCGGGGCAACCGGCGACCTGTCGCGCCGCAAGCTGCTGCCCGCGCTGTACCGCAACCATGTCGCCGGCCGGCTGGCGCCCTCCATGCAGATCCTCGGGGTCTCGCGCCGACAGATGAGCGACGACGAGTTTCGAGTGTTCGCCACCGAGGCCCTCGACAAGGCCGGCATCACCGGTCCCGATGCGCACAGCTTCGTCGCTCGCCTCCACTACACCGCCACGCCGACCAGCCACATCGAGGAGTTCCGGAAGCTCCGCGAGCGCCTGGAGTCGCTACGCCGGGCCTATCAGCTGCCCCCCAACAACTGCTTCTACCTGTCGCTCCCACCGCGGGCCTTCGCGCCCACCATCGCGGGCCTGGGTCAGGTGGGTCTCAACGAGCCCGCGACGGGGGGATGGACACGGCTGGTCGTCGAGAAGCCCTTTGGTCGCGACCTCCAGACCGCGCAAGCCCTCAACGACACGGTCCACGAGTTCTTCGACGAGAGCCAGATCTATCGGATCGACCACTACCTCGGCAAAGAGACCGTGCAGAACCTGCTGGTCTTTCGGCTCGCCAACGCGTTCGTCGAGTCCTCGTGGAACCGCGAGCGAGTCGACTCCGTGCAGATCACGGTGGGCGAGAGCCTGGGGGTCGGCACACGAGCGGGCTACTACGACCACTCGGGCGCCCTGCGGGACATGTTCCAAAACCACATCATGCAGCTGGTCACGCTCGTGGCGATGGAGGTCCCCTCGTCGTTCTCGGCCGATGCGATCCGCTACGAGAAGCTCAAGGTCCTCAAGTCGATCGCGCCCATCCTGCCCGGAGATGCGGTGCGGGCTCGCTACGGCCCCGGCACGATCGACGGTCAGTCCGTGCCGGGGTACCTCGACGAAGACGGCGTGCCCGCCGACTCGCAGACCGAGACCTTCCTCGGCCTGCGGCTGGGGGTGGAGTCGTGGCGCTGGCAAGGCGTGCCGTTCTACATCCGTACCGGCAAGCGCATGCCGGCCAAGACCACCCAGATCGCGATTCGCTTCCGTGGAGCGCCGGTCCGCTTCTTCGAACGCATGGGCTGCCAGCAAGACACCGCCGACGTGCTCACGCTCAGCCTCCAGCCCAACGAGGGGTTCTCGTTTCACTTCGACATCAAGGTTCCCGGCAACCCGCTCAAGCTCGAGCGTGTCCCCCTGACCTTCGGCTACGGCGATCGATTCCCCGGGGCAATGCCGGACTCGTATCAGACCCTGCTGCTCGATGCGCTCCAGGGCGACCAGACACTGTTCGTGCACGGCGACGAGGTCGTGGAGTCGTGGCGGGTCTGCGCCCCGTTGATCGAGTCCCCGCCACCGGTCGACGAGTACCCGGCCGGAACATGGGGCCCCACCTCGGCCGAGCACCTGGCCATCCCCGAATCCGAGCTGTGGCAGGCCACGCATGACTGACCCAACGACAAGGACGAACATCCGATGAGTGACCTCCGACAGTTTGGAATGATCGGGATGGCGGTCATGGGCCGCAACCTCGCCTTCAACCTCCTGGACCACGGGATCTCGGTGGCCGCATACAACCTCGAGCCCGAGATGACCGACTCCGCCGTTGCCCACACGGGCGGCGCGTTGCTGGGCACCAAGAGCCTCGAAGAGCTCGTCGCCTCCCTGGAGCGTCCGCGCAAGATCATGATGATGATCAAGGCGGGCAAGCCGGTCGACATCGTGGCCGGCAAGCTGGCCCCGCTGCTGTCTCCGGGCGACATCGTGATCGACGGCGGCAACTCGTTCTTCGAGGACACGCGCCGACGCGAGCGCGACTACGCCGACAAGGGCCTGGTGTTCTTCGGCTCTGGGGTCTCAGGCGGCGAGGAAGGGGCGCGCCACGGGCCATCGTTGATGCCGGGCGGAGACCGAGAGGCCTACGCGCAGCTCGAGCCCGTGTTCCAGGCGATCGCGGCCAAGACCGACTCCGGGCCCTGCGTGGCGTATTGCGGGCCCAACGGCGCGGGCCACTTCGTCAAGATGGTGCACAACGGCATCGAGTACGCCGACATGCAGTTCATCGCCGAGGCATACGACATCCTCGGCCGTGTAGGCGGCCTCGGCCCCGCTCGCCTCGCCGAGATCTTCGACCGCTTCAACCAGGGCCCGCTGGAGTCGTTCCTCATCGAGATCACGGCCAAGATCCTCGGGGTGACCGAGGGTGACGGGCACCTCATCGACCAAGTCCTCGACAAAGCCGGCCAAAAGGGCACCGGTCGCTGGACGGCACAGGTCGCCATCGAGCACGGGGTCCCCATCCCCAGCATCACCGCCGCCATCGATGCCCGCGTGCTGTCCAGCCGCAAGGCGGAGCGTATCGCCGCCTCCGCATTGATCGCCGGGCCCAGCCAATCCCCCTACGCCGGCGACGTCGACCAGCTCGTCGCCGACGTTCACGATGCTCTGTATGCCGCCAAGATCGTGGCCTACGCGCAGGGTATGGACCTCATTGCGAAGCTGAGCGCCGAGCACGAGTGGAACATCGACCTGTCCGAGATGGCGAGGATCTGGAAGGGTGGGTGCATCATACGTGCGCGCTTCCTCGACACGATCATGCAGGCGTTCAATCGCGATGCGACCTTGCCCAACCTGCTGTTCGACGCCAGCCTTCGCGAGGCCGTCGTCACCCGCCAGGGTGCGTGGCGGCGCATCGTCGCCCTGGCCCAAGCCAACGGGATCCCGGTGGGGGGTATGTCGTCGGGGCTCACCTACTTCGACAGCATGCGCACGAGCGACCTTCCGCAGAACATGACCCAGGCCCAGCGCGACGCGTTCGGTTCGCACACCTACCAACGCAAGGACGACCCCGAGGGCCCGTTCGTCCACACCGACTGGCTGGAGTAGATCCCATGCGCACACTGACCATCGACATCGGCGGTACCGGTCTCAAGATGATCCCCCTCGATCTGCGGGGAGAGGCCATCGGCGAACGGCACCGCGAGCTCACCCCCACCCCTCGGACCCCCAAGGACGTCATCGCCGTGCTCGAGACGATGGTCGACCGGCAAGAGCCCTTCGACCGCGTGAGCGTGGGCTTTCCCGGGGTCGTGGTTCGGGGTGTGGTGCGCACCGCCCCCAACCTCGGCACCGAAGACTGGTCTGGTTTCGATCTGGGCAACGCCATCACGCAGATGACCGATCGCCCCACCCGGGTCGTCAACGACGCAGAGCTGCAGGGCTATGGCGTCATCGCTGGCGAGGGCGTCGAGATGGTGCTGACGCTGGGCACGGGGCTCGGCACCGCGCTGTACACCGACGGTCGGCTCGTCCCCAACCTCGAGCTGGGCCATCACCCGCTGCGCAAGGGCAAGACCTACGAAGAGCTGGTCAGCGACGCCGAGCTCGCGCGCGTGGGCAAGAAGAGGTGGCGCAAGCGGGTTCAGCGGGTGTTCGACACCCTTGCGCCGATCTTCAACTACGACCGCCTCTACGTGGGCGGAGGCAACGCCAAGAAGCTGGTCGACCCTCTGCCCCCCGGCGTCGAGCGCTTCGACAACGTCAGCGGGATGGAAGGTGGCGTCGCGCTGTGGGGCGATCGCACGGCCAAGGTCGCTGCTCCATGAGCAACGACCTCGATCCAGAGCGGCTGCGACTGCGCGACGAGGACGCGGCCTGGAAGAAGTGGGGACCATACCTGTCCGAGCGGCAGTGGGGCACCGTGCGCGAGGACTACTCCGAGCACGGAACCGCATGGGAGTACTTCCCCCACGATCACGCACGGAGCCGGGCCTATCGCTGGGGCGAGGACGGCCTGGCGGGATACTGCGATGACCAGTCGCGGCTGTGCCTGTCGCTTGCCCTGTGGAACGGCCGCGATCCGATCCTCAAGGAACGGCTGTTCGGGCTCACCAACTCCCAGGCCAACCACGGCGAAGACGTCAAGGAGCTGTACTACTACCTCGACGCCACGCCGACCCACAGCTATCTGCGGATGCTCTACAAGTATCCCCAGGGGCCCTTTCCCTACGCCGACCTCGTGCAGGAGAACGGGCGACGGGGCCGTGACGACCGCGAGTACGAGCTGCTCGATACCGGGATCTTCGAAGACGACCGGTACTTCGATGTAGAGATCGAGTACGCCCGGGCCAGCCCAGACGATGTGCTCATGCTGATCACCGCCCACAACCGTGGGCCCGATCCGGCGCCTCTGCACATCGTCCC
This sequence comes from Deltaproteobacteria bacterium, assembly GCA_022601155.1. Lineage (GTDB taxonomy): Bacteria > Myxococcota_A > Polyangia > Nannocystales > Nannocystaceae > Paraliomyxa. Next base: position 8,795 of record JAHZJA010000743.1, read on the forward strand.
GCAGCTGTGGTTTCGCAACACCTGGTCATGGAAGCCCGACGCACCACGCCCCCAGCTCGCAGAGGTTCGGCCCGGAGTCGTCCGGACCGAGCACCCCGATCTTGGTGCGCTGTCGTTGTTCGTCGAGGATGATGCCGACCTCGGGTTCTGTGACAACGAGACCAACACCCCGCTGCTGTTCGGAACCACGGACGACGGGCACTTCAAGGACGCCCTCCACCAGTGGGTCGTCGACGGGCGCGACGACGCGGTCAATCCGTCCGCGACAGGGTCCAAGGTGGGCGCCGTCCACCAGCGTGTCATCCCCGCCGGGGGCAGCACCCAGGTCCGCCTGCGACTTCGCCGTAGCGAGGCCGACGACGCCTTCTCCGACTTCGACCAGATCTTCGCGCAGCGAAAGGCCGAGGCCGGCCGCTTCTACGCTGTACTCCAGCAAGACATCGACGACGCGGACCGGCGTGCCGTGCAGCGCCAGGCCTTCGCCGGCATGATCTGGACCAAGCAGTTCTACTACTACGACGTGTACCAGTGGCTCGAGGGCGACGAGGGCCAGCCCGCACCGCCACCGTCCCGTCAGCGAGGGCGCAACATCGACTGGCAGCACCTCAACAACGCCGACATCATCTCGATGCCCGACGCCTGGGAGTACCCCTGGTACGCGGCGTGGGATCTCGCGTTTCACTGCATCCCGCTGGCGGTCATCGACCCGCAGTTCGCCAAGGACCAGCTCGATCTGCTGATGCGGGACTGGTACATGCACCCCAACGGGCAGCTCCCCGCCTACGAGTGGGCGTTCGGCGACGTCAACCCCCCCGTCCACGGCTGGGCGGCGTGGCGCGTGTATCAGATCGAGTGCAAGCAGCACGGCGGCTCGGGCGACATCGAGTTCCTCGAGCGCGTGTTCCACAAGTTGATGCTCAACTTCACGTGGTGGGTCAACCGCAAGGACTACGACGACAACAACGTGTTCCAGGGAGGATTTTTGGGCCTCGACAACATCGGTGTCTTCGACCGGTCGCACGAGCTGCCCACCGGAGGACACATCGACCAGGCCGACGGTACGGCCTGGATGGCGATGTACAGCCTCAACCTGATGCGCATCGCGCTGGAGCTCGCGCTCCACAACCCGGTGTACGAGGAGATCGCGGCCAAGTTCTTCGAGCACTTCCTGTACATCGCCAAGGCGATGTCGAAGGTCGGCGAGACCGGTCTCTGGGACGAAGAAGACGAGTTCATCTACGACTGGCTCGATCTGTCGAGTACCCCGCAGGGCGGGGGCAAGTTTCCGCTGCGGGTGCGCAGCATGGTGGGACTCATCCCGCTGTTCGCGGTCGAGGTGCTCGACGCGCCCACCCTCGACAAGCTGCCGGGTTTTCGGGCCCGCCTCGAGTGGTTTCTGGAGTACCGGCCCGACCTCGCCAAGCTCATCTCCAACTTCGACGTGCCGGGCCAGGGCCGAAGCCGATTGCTGTCGCTGCTGCGGGGGCACCGGATGAAGTGCCTCATTCGCCGGATGGTCGACGAGCAGGAGTTTCTGTCGCCATACGGGGTGCGTGCGCTCAGCCGTGCCCACCTCGACGACCCCTTCCGGTTCCGTCATTCCGGCACCGAGCACGTCGTGCAGTACTCCCCGGCCGAGTCGCCCACCCACCTGTTCGGCGGCAATTCCAACTGGCGCGGGCCCATCTGGATGCCGGTCAACTACCTGCTCATCGAGTCACTGCAGCGCTTTCACTACTACTACGGCGACGACTTCCTGGTGGAGTTTCCCACCGGGTCGGGCCGCAAGATCACGCTACGTCAGATTGCCGACGAGCTGTCCACCCGCCTCACCCGACTGTTCGTGCGTGACGAAGATGGCCGGCGCCCCGTGTTCGGTGACGACGACAAGCACCAGACCGATCCCCACTTCCGTGACCACATCTTGTTCTACGAGTACTTCGACGGCGACAACGGCAGGGGGGTCGGCGCGTCCCATCAAACGGGCTGGACCGGACTCATCGCGAAGCTGATCCACAGCGCGCGCACGAAGCGCTAGCCCAACAGTTTCCCGCCATGCACGGCTGCCGTCGGCGCAGCCACGGGCAAGCATCGCGGCGCCCCCCCACCGCCTGCGCCCCGCGATGCGGGCGGGCAGGGGCGCGGGCACCGTCGTCGTGGCCGACGCGGCGAGAGCACGCACCGACCGACGTCGGCACGGCACTCCAGCCGCGCTCGGACCAAGCCTTGGCTAGGACGGGGTCGCACAGGCCAGATCGGGAGAAAACGAGCACTCGAAGGTGACGGTCTTCTCTGGAGGCCACGATTCGGGTCATCCTGGACTTCGACGACAGCACCGGGCGCACGCTGTACCTCAACCGTGGCGTTCCATCAGTCGGGTGAGAGCGACCGGGGATCCCTACCCAAGCGCAGCTCGGCCGCGAGCGGCTACATCGATTCCTGGGACATTGCCCCGAGCACTTCACCTGATGAACTCGAGATGTGGGTCGCGGGCCACGAACCGAAGCACCGATTCCGCCCTGCTCTTCGCGGCCCGGCACACAGGCCTCGCCGCCGTGGGCTTGTCACCCGCGTCATGCTCGGTCGCCGACGCGGGCCTTCACATAGCCGATGGGAAACAGCCCTGGCAGTCGCTCGGCTCGCTCGATGATGAATCCCTCGGACTCCACCAGCGACTCGAGCGTGGCGAGTTCGAACCGCGTATGCGCGACGAACGGCGACACCATGCTGAGCGCCCGGGACAGGACCCGGCGAGAGCGGTTCGCTCCGTGCAAGAACGTCGGGACGATGAGATTCCCCCCGGGCACCAGGACCCGCCGGAACTCCCGCAGCGCCTGGCTCGGCTGCTCCATCACGTGCAGGGCGTTGGCGCAGATCACCGCATCGAAGACCCCCGTGTCCGCCGACAGCGCATAGGCATTCATCACCTCGACGTCCGTGTTGGTCACCCCCGCGTCGTGCAGGCGTGTGCGAAGCTGGGCGACCATGTTCGGTGACACATCGGAGGCGACCAGCGCCTCGACGACCTCCGCGAGGACCGCCGTAAACTGCCCGGTGCCCGCGCTGACCTCCAGCGCAGTGCGACAGCCCCGCAGGTCCTCGCGCAGCAGCTCGCGGACCCGGGGGTAGCTGCGGTCGAACATCCGCACGATGACGTCGTAGCGGTTGGCAAGGGCGTCCCAGGTGTGGGCTTCGGATCGTGCGGCCGCGTTCATGGGTTCGTCTTCGTCTCTTTGCGGGAGTCGAACAGGCTGTAGACCACCGGGAGCAACAGCATCGTCAGTACAGTCGCCGTCAGCACCCCTCCGATTACAACCGTCGCCAGCGGTCGCTGGATTTCCGACCCCGGCGCGGTCGACAGCGCCATCGGCACGAACCCGAGGATGTCGGTCAGCGCGGTCATCAGCACGGGCCTCAGACGCATGGTTGCGGCGTCTCGGATGGCGATATGGGCCGTGTGGCCCTCTCGTTGGCGCTGCCGAGCGACCGCCACCAACACCAATCCGTTGAGCACCGCGACGCCGAACAGTGCGATGAAACCCACGCCCGCCGAGATCGAGAACGGGATGTCCCTCCACCACAGCGCGAGCACGCCTCCGACCACCGCGAAGGGCACGTTGAGCATGATGATGAGCGCCGGCCGCAGACGGGAGAACGCCGACCACAACAGGAACAAGATCGCTCCCAGCGCAATGGGCACCACCCACTGCAGCCGCTGCTTGGCCTGCTCGTAGTGCTCGAACGTCCCTCCCCACGCGATCCGGTAGCCGGGGGCCAACGTGATGTCGCGGGCAATGGCGGCCTTCGCGTCGGCGACCACCGACACCAGATCGCGACCCCGCACGTTGAACTCCACCACGATGCGGCGCGACTGGGCCTCGCGGTTGATCGACGCCGGCCCCTCGATGAATCGAAGCGTCGCCACATCGCCCAGCGGGACCATGTGGCCGGAGGCGCTGCGCAGCGGCAGGCTGGCCATCGCATCGACATCACCGGGCGGATCGTGGCGCACCGCGACCCGGATCGAGAAGCTTCGGTCGGCCTCCAGCACTTGGCCAACCTCGCGCCCCACCGCCATCGTCTCGACCGCGAGGTTCACGTCGGCGATGGACAGGCCATAGCGCGCCAGCTTGCTGCGGTCGGGTGAGACCCGGAGGTAGCGAAGCCCGTCGATGGTCTCCACCCGGGAATCGACGACCCCGGGAATGCCTTGGACGGCCTCCTGAATCCGGTGCCCTTGCTCGACCAGCCGGTCGAGATCGGGGCCGTACAGCAGGATCCCGACGTCGGAGCGCACCCCCGCCACCAGCTCGTTGGTTCGCATCTCGATCGGCTGAGACAGCGAGCCCGCGACCTCCGGCACCCGCAGTTCGATCTGCTGCTCGATCTCTTCGGCGAGCTCGTCCTTCGTCAGCCCCGGCCTCCACTGGGCGCGGGGAAGCAGCTTGATGTACACGTCGGTCTGCGCCACCGACATCGGATCGAGGGCCAGCTCTGGAGAGCCCGTCCTGCACACGACGTGCTCGACCTCCGGGATCGAGAGCAACGCCCGCTGGATCCGCAGATCGTGCTCGACCGACTCGCTCAGCGCGACGCTGGGGAGCCGTCGGACCTCGACGAGGATGTCGCCCTCGTCCAGCTGCGGCACGAACTCGGCCCCGAGCTGCCCGAACAGCACCGCGCCGCCCGCCAACACCACGACGCCCAGCGCCAGCGTCACCCGACGCAACCGAAGCACGACGGCGAGCGCCGGTCGGTACACGGCCATTGCCAGGCGCATGAGGTGGGTCTCGCGGTGGCGGGCCGAGGGGCGCAAGGCCATGCTGGCCAGCACTGGAACCCAGGTGAGCGACAGGATGAAGGCACCGCCCAGCGCAAAGAGCACCGTCGTCGCCATCGGCCCGAACAGCTTGCCCTCCGTCCCCGTGAGCATGAGGATCGGGATGTAGACCACCGCGATGACCAGCTCGCCGTAGACGGTCGGGCGCCGGACCTCCATGGTCGCGTCGCGCACGACCGACAGGCGATCGCCGGGGGTCAGTGGCCCATCGAGCGCCTGCGCCCGCAGGGACAGACGCCGACTGGCGTTCTCCACCACGATGACCGCCCCATCGACGATGATCCCGAAGTCGAGAGCACCCAGGCTCATCAGGTTGCCCGACAGCCCCACCGCATCCATGCACACCAGCGTCAGCAGCATCGACAGTGGGATGACGGTCGCCACGATGAGCCCCGCCCGTAGATCGCCGAGCAACAGCAGCAACACCACGATGACCAGTCCGGCGCCTTCGGCGAGGTTGGTGGCCGCGGTCGCGATCGTCCGATCGACCAGCAACGTGCGGTCGTAGAAGGCCTCGATCTCGGTCCCCGGAGGCAGCGACGATTCCAGTGCTGCAAGCTCACGCTTGACGGCATCGGTGACGACGCGAGGGTTCTCCCCCATCAGCATCAGGGTGACTCCGGCGACGACCTCGCCCTCGCCATCCATCGATGCCGCGCCGCGACGCATCCGGGGTGCGAACGCGATGTCGGCGACCTCTCCGAGCGTGATCGGCACGGCCTGCGGCGTCGCTCCCAGGACCACGTTGCGCAGGTCTTCGAGGCTCGTGACCAGACCTTCGGCGCCGATGACGAAGTGCTCGCCGTCTCGCTCGATGTAGCCGCCGCCCGCGTTGGCGTTGGAGCGCTCCAGCGCCGCGATGACATCGCTGGTCGACAGCCCCGCCGCCTGGACCAACGAGGGCTCGAGGGTCACCCGGTACTCGCGGTTGTCTCCGCCGAAGGTATTGACCTCCACGACCCCCGCCACCGAGCGCAGCCGCGGTCCGATGTACCAATCGAGCAGCTCCTCGAGCTCCATCAGCGACATCGCGTCATTGCTGACGGTGAACTGATAGATCTCGCCGAGGCCCGTGGTGATGGGACCCATCTCCGGCACGCCATACCCCGAAGGAATCGCGGCACGGGCCTCCGCCATGCGTTCGGACACGAGCTGACGCGCAAAGTAGATGTCGGTGTCGTCCTCGAATACCACCGTCACCACACTGATCCCGTAGCGGGACAACGAGCGCACCTCGTTCACCCCCGGGATTCCCTGCATGGCCCGCTCGACGGGGATGCTGACGTACTGCTCGATCTCCAGCGGGGCCAAGGCCGGCGCGGACGTGACCACCTGGACCTGGATGGTCGTGATGTCGGGCACCGCATCGATCGGCAGCCGCTGCGCGGCGCGCCAGCCGATGAGCATCAACCCCAACACTGCGACGATCACCGCGGGGCGGTTGCGCAGGCACCAATCGACGATAGCGGACAGCAGTCCCATCAGTGGTGGTCCTCGGCGATGGTGCTGCGCAACAGGACCGCCTTGACGGAGAAGGTCCCCTCGGTGACGACTCGTTCCCCAGCCCGGAGCCCGTGCACGATCTCGACGTGGGTGGTGTCCGACTCCCCCAGCACCACCTCGTGCCGCTCCAGATGGCCGTCGGACTGCTCCACGAACACCGTGGGCGCCCCCAACACCTCGATCACCGCGGACCGTGGAACGGTGAGGCGTGGCTCGTCGACGTGCTCACCGATCGAGACGAAGGCGGTTCCAAACAAGCCAAGACGCAGCCGATCGTCCTCGTTGAGCAGCGGGATCCGGGCCGACAGCGTCCGTGCGCCGGGGTCGACCTCGTAGGAGATGCGGGTCAGCGTGCCCTCGAACGAGTCATCGGGGTACGCGTTGAGCACGACCGACGCCGTACTTCCTTCACGCGCCAGCGCGACATCGCGTTCGAACACGTGGGCGAGAAACCACACCTCGTCGATTGCGACGATGGTGGCGACCACGCTCTGGGTGGTGACAGGATCGCCCACCACCACCCGACGCTCGGTCACGATCCCCGCCAACGGCGCTCGCACCTCGTAGAGGATCGGGCCCCGTCGCGCCCGCTCACCGCCGATCGCCCGCAGCTGTTGCCGTGCGGC
>JAHZJA010000744.1 GCA_022601155.1 Deltaproteobacteria bacterium
CCGACCACGGCCAGCGCCACCGGGACGGGCACCGATACCGGGTCGAACGGGACCGCGGAGACCGACGATCCGCCGAGCACGTCCACGGCGACCGACGACGGCGTGGATTCCAGCTCCGGTGACACGCCGCCGCTAGGGCCCTCGTGCGGCCACGAGTGTGGCAGCGCAGCCGACTGCACCGTCGACGGCAACGATGTCGGTCAGGACTGCCTGGGCGGTCGGTGCGGAGTGGCCTGCGCCGACGACAACACGTGTGTCGCGGCCGCGAGCGGGTGGCTGGCGATCCCGTGCATGGGCGACGGCGAGTGCAACGGCGGCACGTGTGTCGACATCGGCGGAGGCATGGGCGGCTGTGCCCTGACGCCAGCCATTGGCGCGTGTGCCAAGGTCGCCCTGCAAGAGATTCAGTGGCCTTCCATCGGCGGCGCCATGGTCACCGTGTGCGGCCAGCCCAACGCCCGCTGCGGTGATTTCGACGGCACGGCCGCGTGCTTCATCGGGTGCACGGCCGAGAGCTGCGGCGAGATGCCCTGTGGCGCCGACGGCTACTGCGAGTGTGCCTTCGACACCCAGTGCGTCGACGTGGGCCTGGGCAACAACTGCAATGCCGCCAGTCGCTGCGAGCTGGCCTGTCAAGATGCCGCCGAGTGTCCCGCCGTGGGCTACGACGGCGGCATGGTCGTGTGTAACTGACCGGTCCTCGTGGGCAGCGAGCGGGGGCGATGGACATCGCCTTCGCTCGACGCCTGCGGCGTCACCACGACCCGACCAGCGCCGCCTCCCTAGTAGACCGTCTGGCCCAGGCGCGCGCAGTGACCCAGGTGCGCCTTGAGGTACTTGCTGGGCAGCTCTCGGGCGAGCTGACCGCCCAGGCGCGCCGAGATGGCGACCAGCTTGTCGAGGTCGACGCCCGTGTCCACGCCCATGCCATGGAGCATGTACACGACGTCCTCGGTGGACACGTTGCCCGAAGCACCGGGCGCATAGGGGCAGCCCCCCAGGCCTCCCACCGCCGAGTCGATGGTGCCGATGCCGAACTGCAGCGCCACCGTGATGTTCGCCAGCGCCGTGCCGCGGGTGTCGTGGAAGTGGACGGCGACATTGTCGAGGTCGATCCCCGAGCGCATCAGGCCGCGGAAGATGTACTCGACCTGCCGCGGCGTCCCCACCCCGATGGTGTCGCCGAGACTGAGCTCGTACACCCCCATCTGCCGCATTGCGTGGCAGACCCGCAAGACCTCGTCCAGCTCGACCGTACCCTCGTAGGGACAGCCGTAGACGCAGCTGATGTAGCCGCGGACCTTCATGCCGCGGGACAGGGCCTCACCCACCACGCCCTGGTAGGTGCGCAGCGCGTCCTCGGTGCTCTTGTTGATGTTCTTGCGGTTGTGGGTCTCGGAGGCGGCCATGAACACGGCCACCTCTTCCATGCCGGCCCGTGTGGCGCCGTCGAGGCCGCGCATGTTGGGCACCAGGGCAGACAGCTGCACCCCTTGGGGCCGCTTGACGCGACTGGCCACCTCCATGTGATCGGCCATCGCCGGGATCCACCGCGGATTGACGAAGCTGGTGATCTCCACCCGCTTGAGCCCGGAATCGATGAGCCCCTCCACCATCTCGAGCTTGCGCTCGGTGGGCAGGATCTGCTTCTCGTTTTGCAGGCCGTCGCGCGGTCCGACCTCGTAGATCGACACGGACGGCGGCGCTCCGGCGAACAGATCGTCGACGGGTACGCGGGAGGCTGGGGCTGGGATCCGGTCGTTCACGGCGTGGGGTCGACGGTGGGGCGCACCATGTCGAAGGTGTCTGCCGTTCGAGCATACGACATCCCGCCGAGCCGGCCGACCGAGGCCAACGCCGCCGGGTCGATCGGCCGCAATCGTCCGCGCCCGTCCCGCTGAGCCAGCCCCGACGTGACCCAGAACACCTGCACCTGCGCCAGAACGAGGGTCGTCGACGCGCCCCCTTGGGACCCCTGCCCCAGCGGAATGGACCGAGTCATGCGGCACTCGAGGGCGGCCACGGCCGCAGCAACCCGCGGCGGCGCGACGCTCGCGGAGGGGCAGCTGTCGAGGCGTGGGCCGGGTTTGCCCGCCTGGTCCCATTCGTCGACCCCCGGCTCGTAGGCTCCCGAGGTCACGTTCATCGCCTCGGCCAGCGACTCGGATACGTGATTGATGGTCAGCTCACGTCGGGCCAGGATGTTGGCGAGAGTGTCCTTGGGCCGCCCGTCGGGACGGTTGGCAAACGCCAGCATGACCATCGGCGGCGAGGTGCACACCCCCTGGAAGTAGCTGAACGGCGCCAGGTTGGCCCGGCCGTCCGCATCCAGCGTGGACACCCAGGCGATCGGACGGGGCGCCACGATATCGGTCATCAACCGATACCGGTCCCCGGACGACAGCGCCTCGACGTCGAACCTCTCGTGCTTGGCGGGTTCACTCACTGCTGTGGACTATGCCGTTTGGCCGTCCGCGAAACCATTGAACCGGTCGCCGATCCCCGTGAGTTGCGCGGGACGATCCCCGCGTGGGCTCACGGCCGGCCGCCCTCGATCGCGGGGAGCCGAGACGGTGCGTCGCGTGCGTCGCAGGGGTGGCGGCGGGCTCGCAACCGAGCGCCCTTCGAACGGCACGCGCCTGCTCCCAGTCAGCGACGACTGGTCTTGCGCTTCGACGCAGTCTTGCTCTTCGACGCAGTCTTGCTCTTCGACGCCGCCTTGCTCTTCGACGCCGTCTTGCTCTTCGCGGCCGTCTTGCTCTTCGACGCAGTCTTGCTCTTCGACGCCGTCTTGCTCTTCGACGCCGTCTTGCTCTTCGACGTCGTCTTGCTCTTCGACGCCGTCTTGCTGGTCGCGGCCGTCGTGCCCTTCGCCGCCGCCGCTCCCGGGCGCGGCTTGACCGGCGACTTGGCCAGCAGCGGCGCCAGATACGTCCCCGTGTACGACTTGGACACCTTGGCCACTTGCTCGGGGGTTCCCTGTGCGATCACTTGGCCGCCCCCGTCGCCCCCCTCGGGGCCCAGGTCGATCACCCAGTCGGCGCACTTGATGACGTCGAGGTTGTGCTCGATCACCACCACCGTGTTGCCCGCGTCGACCAGGCGCTGGAGCACTCCGAGTAGCTTGCGAATGTCCTCGAAGTGCAGACCGGTGGTGGGCTCGTCGAGGATGTACAGCGTCTTGCCCGTGTGGCGCTTGCCGAGCTCACGGCTGAGCTTCACCCGCTGGGCCTCGCCGCCGCTCATGGTCGGGGCAGTCTGGCCGATCTTCATGTAGCCGAGCCCCACATCGACCAGCGTCGACAACACCCGGACGATCTGGCGGTGGTTCTCGAACAGCGCCAAGCAATCGTCGACGCTCTTGTCGAGCACATCCGAGATGTTCAGTCCCTTGTAGCGGATGTCGAGCGTGGCGCTGTTGTAGCGCTTGCCCATGCACACCTCGCACGGGACGTAGACATCGGACAAGAAGTGCATCTCGACCTTGACCACGCCGTCGCCGTCACAGGAGTCGCAGCGACCGCCCTTGACGTTGAACGAGAACCGCCCCGCCTTGTAGCCGCGCGCGCGCGACTCGGGCAGCTGCGCGAACACCTGGCGGATCTGATCGAAGGTCTTGGTGTACGTGCCGGGGTTGGACCGCGGCGTGCGGCCGATCGGTTTTTGGTCGATGGCGATGACCTTGTCGAGCGCATCGAGGCCCTCGATGGTGCGGTGGGCCCCCACCTTGACCATCGATCCGTGCAGCGAGCGGGACAGTGACGGCAGCAGGATCCCGTTGACCAGCGAGCTCTTGCCCGCGCCGCTCACCCCCGTGACCGCCGCCAGCACGCCCAGCGGGAACTTCACGTCGAGCTTCTTGAGGTTGTGCTCGGCCGCGCCCTTGACCACGACGGCGCCCGAGGGCTCGCGTCGGTACTCGGGCAGCTCGATCCGCCGACGCCCCCCGAGGTACTGCCCCGTCAGGCTGTTGCGATCGCGGGCCAGCTGGGCCGGGCTGCCCTCGAACACCACCTCACCGCCGAGGTGACCGGCGCCCGGACCAAAGTCGACCACGTAGTCCGCGGCGAGAATCGTCTCCTCGTCGTGCTCGACCACGAGCACGGAGTTGCCCAGATCACGAAGTCGCTGCAGCGTGGAGATGAGCCGTTGGTTGTCGCGCTGGTGCAGCCCGATGCTGGGCTCGTCGAGCACGTACATCACCCCGGAAAGCTCGCTGCCCAGCTGGCTCGCGAGACGAATCCGCTGCGCCTCGCCGCCGCTCAACGTGGGGCCCGCCCGATCGAGCGTGAGGTAGTCCAAGCCCACGTTGAGCAGGAAGCTCAGGCGGTTTTGGATCTCGCGCTGCACCCCCTCGGCGATGGTCTTGTGGCTCCCCTTGAGCGCCAGCGCGCCGAAGTGGCGATGGGCGTTGCCGACGGTCATCGACGTGACCTCGTCGACCCCACGATCGGCCACGTGCACCGCGAGGCTCTCGGGGCGCAGGCGCTTGCCCCCGCACGCGTCGCAGTCACGCTCGGAGAAGAACTTCTTGTAGTGCTCGCGCGCCGCGTCGGAGCTGGTCTGTCGGTAGCGGCGCATGAGGTTGGGAATCACGCCCTCGAAGCGCATCCCCCAGCTGCCGTGGCTCTCGCTGCCCTCGGCGCCCCACTCCACGCGGATGCGCTTGCCGCCCAGCCCGTACAGCACCTGCTTTTGTCGGCGCTTGCCCAGCTTGGTCCACGGGGTGTCCAGATCGACCTCGCAGGCCTTCGACATCGCCTCGATGATCCGATACGTCCAGCCCTCGCCGCGGTCGACCGCGGTGGCCCACGGCGCGATGGCTCCGTCGCGGATCGACACGGTGTGATCGGGCACGACCAGCTCGGGGTCGACCTCCATGCGCGTGCCCAGGCCATTGCACTCGGGACACATGCCCAGCGGGCTGTTGAACGAGAAGCTCTGCGGCGACAGCTCGGGGAACGAGTAGCCGCAGCAGGTGCGCGACTCCGAGTAGCGCAGCATCGGGCCGCTGGCGGGCAGCCCCCACAGCTCGCCCTTGCCCTCGCGCAGGGTCAGCTCGACGCTCTCGGCGATGCGCCCCCGCTCCTCCCGTCGCACGGTGATGCGATCGGTGACCAGCTCGATGTCGTGCTTGAGCTTCTTGTCGAGGGTGGGCGCGTCGTCCAGGCGGTGGATCTCGCCATCGACCCGCACCCGCAAGAATCCGCGCCCGGCCAGCTCCTCGAACAGGTCGCGAAACTCGCCCTTGCGGTGCACGACCAGCGGCGCCAGCAGCGTGAGCTTGTCGCCCTGCCGGCCACCCACCAGGTCTCGTACGATCTCCTCGGCGCTCTGGCCCTGCACCACCTTCCCGCACTGGTGGCAGTGCTGCACGCCCACCCGGGCGTAGAGCACCCGCAGGTAGTCGTAGATCTCGGTGATCGTCCCCACCGTGGAGCGCGGGTTGTTGGAGGCGCTCTTTTGCTCGATGGCGATGGTGGGCGACAGCCCACGCAGATGCTCGACATCGGGTCGATCGAGCTGGCCCAGGAACTGCCGGGCGTAGCTGCTGAGGCTCTCGATGTAGCGGCGCTGCCCCTCTGCGTACAGCGTGTCGAACGCCAGGCTCGACTTGCCCGAGCCGCTGACGCCGGTGAACACCACCATCTGCCGCTTGGGGATCTCGAGGTGTTCGATGCGCAGGTTGTGCTGGCGCGCGCCCTCGACCTCGATGTGATCGAGCTCGGCGGCGGCGGCTGGGCGACGGCGAGAGGTGGAACGAGCGCCACTGCGGGTGGCGCGTTTGGAGGGGCGTGCGGACTCGGTCACGGCAGATACGGGGCGGGTGAAAGCGAGCGGGCAGGCCTTAGCATGGGGCGCCAGGATATGCACGTATGTTCAGCACACCCAAGGGGGTGTCTCGGGGGCCACTTGTGAGCGTTGGCCCACGGGCGCCACCATGGCGGCCATGCAAGACCGCCACGTGCTGATCACCGGGGGCTCCGGAGGCCTGGGTACCGCCGTCACCGCCCTGCTACTGGCTCGTGGTGGGCAGATCACCGTCCCCGTCACCGACGATCGTCAGGCCGGATACCTGACGAAGGCACTGGGCGACGACGCGGCCGCGGTCGCGCAACCACGCGCCGACCTCCGCAACGAGTCCGACGTGCAAGCGGTGATCGATGGCATGGAGCGCGTCGACGTGGCGATCCACCTGGTGGGCGGGTTCGCGATGGGACCGACCGACACCTTCTCCGTGGACGATCTGCGCGGGCAGCTCGAGCTCAACGTCGTCACCGCCTTCCTGGTGATGAAGCACGCCCTGCGTCGGATGAAGGAGACGGGCTACGGACGCATCGTGACGGTGGGTTCGCGGGCAGCCGTAGAGCCCGCGGCCGAGCTGGCGGTCTACGCCGCGGCCAAGGCCGCAGTGGTCGCGCTGACGCGGTCGGTCGCCGAAGAGACGCGGGAGCTCGACATCACCGCCAACAGCGTGATGCCTTCGGTGATCGACACCCCCGCCAACCGCCAAGCGATGGGCGACGAGCAGGCCCACAAGTGGGTCACCCCCGCTCGGCTCGCCGAGGCGATCGCCTACCTGGCCTCCGAGGCGGCCGGTGATCTGCGAGGCACGACGCTGCCGGTCTACGGCCGCGTCTGAGGCCTGCGCGCGTCCGTCAGCACAGGCGACAGAAGCAGACGAGATCCTCGTCTGCGCCCAGCTGCGGCTCGCTGCACTGGAATCCCAGGGCCATGTCACACGCGGTGGGCATGCAGTCGCAGGTTGGGCTGCCCATACAGGCCGGCGGGACGTCCTGGCAGGTGAGCGCGGGCGGGAGGCCGAAGGTCTGCGTCGACACGCAGGCCTCATCGGCTTCGCACAGGCTGCAGTCGGGCACGGTGTAGCAGCTCTCCGAGGGGACGCAGGCACCGTCCCAACACATCGTCATCTCATCGACCAATGGGACCTGTCCCGCGGGACACTCCGGCGGCGGCGCCTCGCAGAAGACGGCTCCGGGGTCGCACGTGCACTCCTCGAGCGCGACGCAGGGCGGGCCATCGGTTCCGGTGTCGCTCTCGGTCCCCGCCGACGGGCCGCCGCTGCTCGACCCCTCGTTGCCGCTGGTGTCGACCCCGGTGCCGAAGCCGGTCCCGGAGTCCGCCCGTCCCGTGCCATCGAGGGCACCCGAGGTGTCGTTGCTGGCGTCACCGGTCTCGCCCGGACCTGCCGTGCCGGAGGCCGTGATCGTGGCCGAGGTGTTGACGCTTCCGGTTGCTGCCCCCCCGCTGGAGCCCGACGCTGCGG
>JAHZJA010000745.1 GCA_022601155.1 Deltaproteobacteria bacterium
CGGCGTCGGTCTCGACGCGGGCGCCTCGACCCGGCCCAATCGATGCGATGAGGAGGCGGCTCTGGCCGGATTGCGCCGACGGTCTCGCCGACGGCACGGGGGCCCGCCGTCGGTCATGCGCTGGTGTGGGATACGGAGCCCCCAACGAGAGTGCGATTTCGCTACTGATTCGTTCGACGACCATTGCACCCTGGGACCTCGGCCGCGTAGGGTGAATCGCGAGCCAATCCTCGTGATGGGGAGCTGCGCTCGTGCCTTCGAGTGGTTCGACCGCGGCGAGTGGATGGCGGTGGTCGCCGATGGCGTCAACCGAGCCCCGTCGCAGCCGGAGGTGGTCTTCAGCTCGACGCCCGTGGACAGGGTGGTGCGTGCGATTGTCACTTGGCCTCGGTCGCGCGGACGAGCCGACGAGCTCGTCGTCCAAGCCCAAATCGGGGGTCGAGGGCAGGGAAACGGCGCGACTACGCAGTGACCGGCACCCCATGGCTTCGTCGCATACTCGGTGGCGCCAGCATCAGGCCGTGCAGGTGTCGACGAGCGCCGAGCGGGACGCCGAGCATCGGGATTCGCCGTGCTGCGACCCCGTCCGGGCATCTATGCCTGGGCGAGCAGCAGCTCGACAGCGTCCTTCAACACCCGTGCACGGCCGCGGCGCCCATGTCGAGCGACGATGAAGTCGTTCCCGATGAGGAGCGAGTACAGCAGCATCGAGCGAGCCTCGATGTCTTCGGCATTGGGGAACAGCTCCTCGAACAGCGCACGGATGTAGGCCATCCGAACGTCGTCGACCCGCTGTACCCGCATGGCGACGTCGGCGTCGCGGCGAGCCCAGTCGCGCAGCGCGAGCTCTGCGGTCAGCTCGCCGTCCCTCGACGTGACACGGCACAGCTGCCGCAGGCGGGCGCCTGCATCACCGCCGTGGGCGTCGACCCGCGCGATGACGTCCCGAGTTCCGCCCGTCTCCCATGCGTCGAGCATCGCGGTCACGAGCGCGGCGCGGTCGGTGAAGTGCCAGTAGAAGCTGCCCTTGGTGACCCCGAGGGTACGGGCCAGCCGCTCGACGCGTACAGCGTCGATCCCGCCCTCTGCGAGCGCAGCAAACGATGCGGCGACCCACTCGTCGCGGGTCCGCTTGCGTTGCCGAGCCACCCAAGATCCATACGCTGCCGTATTGACCGCGGCAAGCCTGGTGCTAGGTTTTCCATACGCAACCGTATGGACGAGGCCCAACCATGACGAGACTGGCCAATGCCGACCATGCCGCGCTGCCGTGGCGTATCACCGAGGTCGCGCCCGACTTCGATCTCCTCGACGCTTGGTCCCTCCCTGCCACCGGTTGCTCGGAGGACTTTGGTGAGCTGGTGGCGCTTTGGGAGGGCTTGGATCCTGCGAGCGACGATGGCTCCTGGGCGAGCCGCTGGTTGTTTCGCCTTCGGACTCGCCTGGGGGACATCTTCGGGTGGGACGCGCAGACGAATACTCTGCCGATCCCCGGCCATCCCGAAGCATCGCTGCGCGAGCGACTGCCGGCCGACCTTCCTGCGCTCGAGATCCAACAGGACTCGCCGAGCCCGTTCCGTCCGATCTTTGCGACCGATCGAGAATGGACCGGCGAGCTGTCCAACACCACGGTCCACGCGGTGGTCCAGCTGGGGTGGGTGCCCCAGGGCGATGGTGCGTTTCGTGGCCACTTGGGTGTCTACGTCAAGCCGCGCGGTCGACTGGGCCGCGTGTACATGCGGCTCATCGCGCCATTTCGCCACTATGTCGTCTACCCTGCGCTGATGCGTCGTATCAGGCGAAGCTGGTCGCAGCGGGCACACAGCGACCGCTGAGCTGCGGCCGGCTGGGCTGTTGTATTGGCAGCGGTGCTGCCCGGAGCGGGCAGCCTCCCATCCCCGACGTGGCGGGGATCGCCGCGTCGCAGCGGCAGCTCCACGGCGGCAGGGGGGGCGTGTAGGTCGGTGGGCCCATCCGGCCGCGGGATCGGCAGTTGGTCCCATCGAGACCGCGGGGTCGATCGTTTCTTGCCCGAGCTGCACTACCGAACGGAGCAGGCTCACCGCCGCGCACCCTGGGCGTCCCATGACCCGAATACTGTCGTTCCTCCTGGTTGCTACGGCCATCTCTCTCGGCTGCGCCTCTGACGCCGATGCGCCGGACGGTGGACCCGGCCTGCTGCTTGCCGACGTGGATCCCGGTGACCTCGATCCCAGCCGGGTGCGCATCGGCCTGTTCCGCGCGGACAGCGACGGACTGTTCCTGACCGCCGACGGACCGCACAGCGGCAGCGTCCGCCTGCGCGTGCTCCCTGGAGAGGGCAATCGACTGGGGGTCTGGGGCTTCGACGATGAAGGTCCCTTGGACGAGGCGGAGGTCGAGGGTTTCATTCTCCGTCCAATCTACGAGGTCAGTCTCGATGCGTTCGAGTCCTTCGAAGATCTCACCCTCGAGCTCGATGCGCCGCTGGAGTATCCGCGTGAGGACTATGGCTACGACGGCGGCACGGACAGCGACGGGGAGGAGGAGGGCCAAGTGTTGATGACGACGGTCATCCCGCTGGTCTGGTACGACAACGACTACAACGGCGTGCTGGACCTCGACTTCGTCGGTGAGTCGGAGACGGTTCGTCCGCTGACGAGCGAGGTCCAGGGAGTTCCGATCGCGCTGTCCCACCTCGACTTCCAGTGGATCTTCGAGGGGGCACCTGCCGGAATCGGGGAGTGCGACCTACCGCGCACAATGGGTCGGATGGGCGGCCGAGGCAGTGGCGGGCCTGTTTGCTTCGGACTGGTCTACGCGTTGGAGTGTCCAGCTCGAGTCGGCGACCGAGAGCCGCGAGCGTTGAGCTCCCGGCGGAAGGCACTCGCGCCATCGGACGTGCTCCGAGTCCGGGCTTCGTAGCGCTGGCGGTCGAGCCGCCGCTCGGGGTGTCATCGATGCTCGGCCGGCGGTCGACCGCGACGCGGACCCGGGGGCCATCCCGTCGCTCGTTTGTTGCGGCGCGCGAGGCCCAACGGCGTCGTCCTCGACGCACTCGGGTGCTTCGAGCTCGTGGCATCTGCGGTCGATCCGGCTGCGCGCCGTGTAGGCTCCCGTACCGGCTCGTCCGCTGCGCCCGCGTGCCCGCCCGGCGGGCGAGACAGCGCATCGTGTGACGTTCTGGTGACGCGCACGGTTGTCGTTGACATTCGAGCCACGAAATCGATGATGGCCCAAAGAGCGTCGATCCACGAATCCGGACGGCGACTTGGAAGGGACGAGATGATGATGGGATGGGTGACGAAAGTCGCCACGTTCACCGCAGTGTTGTGCGCGGGAACGATGGCTAGTGGTGGTGAAGCACATGCGGCGGGGTACACCGAGACGGAGTATCCGATAGTGCTGGCACACGGGGCGTCGGGCTTTGACTCGCTCTTTGGCGTGATCGACTACTGGTACGGGATCGAGGGGGCACTGCAGCAGGGGGGTGCGACGGTCTTCGTGACGGAGGTGAGCCAGTTCGAACAGACGGCCGCCCGGGGGGCGCAGCTACTGGCCCAGGTCGAGGAGATCGTGGCGCTGACCGGCTCACCGCGAGTGAACCTCGTCGGCCACAGTCACGGGGGGTTGGACATTCGTTGGGTGGCGTCACAGCGCCCGGACCTGGTGGCGTCCGTGACCAGCGTCGGGAGTCCTCACCAGGGGGCCGAGCTTGCCGACGTACTGCGGGACACGCTGCAGTCGGGCTCGTTCGCGGAATCGGTGCTGGCGGGCCTGGCCGGAGGCCTGGGCTCGTTGCTCGCGCTGCTGTCCGGTACCTGGAATCCTCAAGACCCGGTGGCAGCGCTGGAGTCTCTGTCGAGCGATGGGATGGCGACCTTCAACGCTGCTCATCCCCAGGGGCTACCTGCAACTTGGTGCGGAGAGGGGCCCGCGGTGGTCGATGGTGTCCACTACTTCTCGTGGACCGGCGACAGGCCGCTGACCAACATCTTCGACGTCTCCGATGCCACGCTGGGGCTGACCTCCTTGGTCTACAGCGAGGCCAACGATGGGCTCGTGGGCAAGTGCAGCGCGCACTTGGGTACGGTGATTCGAGACGACTACGACCAAAACCACCTCGACGAGGTCAACCAAGCGCTGGGCCTGGTGCATTGGTGGTCGGCCAACCCGACCACGCTGTTTCGCCAACACGCCAATCGGCTGAAGAACCTGGGTCTTTGATGCGACGAATCCAACGAATGGGATGGGCGTGGGTGTTGGCCTGCGCGGCGGGTTGTTACACCGGGGTCGAGCCTTCGGCGCCCGCACAGCCCCGGTCGCTGCAAGACGTGGATGTCGATGGCGGGCTCAGTACCGATACCGCAGGGCGGTTCGTGTTCGATGCTCAGGCCCGGGCGCTGTTCGACCACTTTCTGGTCGCGACCGGTGAGGTCGACGATGACGCACTGCGGCTGCGTGTGGTCCGTGAAATCGAGCAACGACTGCCAGGGCAGGCCGCGTCCCAGGCGATCGAGGCCTTCGATGCCTACGTCGACTACCGTGCAGAGGCGACCGAGCTGGTGCAGCCAGCAGGACCGGGGCCGCACCCACGGGTGGGCCTCGAGGCGCAGCTCGCCGATATCCGGGCGCGCACGGTCGGCGACGTTGCAGGTGTGCCGGACGAGGGCCCCCGGCTCGCAGCCGCGGTGCGGTGGTCGGCGGTGGCCGATGACCCGAACCTGGCCGTCTCCGACAGACGCGAGCAGCTGCGAAAGCTGCGGTCCCAGCTGGGAGACGCGACGCCCGACGATGATCCTTCGCGCCTGCTGTTGCGGGTCCGCGCGGCGTTGGCCGACATTCCCGCCGAAGACCTGGACGCACGTCGAGCCGTGGTCACCGGTCTGGCCGGGGCCGAGGCCGCGCACCGCTGGATCGCGCTCGAACAGCGGCGAGCTGCGGCGCTCGTTTCACCCGGGTGACGTCTGGGAGCGACGCACGGGGCGTTCATGCTCGTGAGCCCGTGCGTCGACCCTGGCTGTTGTTCGGCGTCGTCCTCGACGCACGGGACGTTCACGCCCGTGTGGGGCACCCCATACGCCGTACGCCGTACGGCATCCTCATGGGCGCCAGGGAGGAGAGTCCCCTACGTTGAGCTGGTGAAGACACTCGTTGGGATATCGCTGTCGATGATGCTTGCCGCAGCCGGTACGGCTGCTTGTTCTGGTGATGATGGGGGCAACGACCACGTTCGCATCCGCATCGCGAGCGCTTCGCTCGATCTTTCGGAAATCTCGGTGTGTTGGGAAACCGACTCGGAGCGTGTCGTGGTGGTGCCGGAGTACGACGCGTCCGGACCCGAGGTCATCTCTTCGAGTGCCGGGGACGTGCCGGCCGGGCCCAATTTGACGCTGGGGTTCGTGCCCCGGGGGGCGTCGTGTGACTCCGACATGTTCATTGCGCTGCAGGTGGTCTCCGACGTGGAGCTGAGCCGGGCGGATGCATGGATCGTGCAGGTGGAGTTCGACGGCGGCGAGGAAGGCCAGGCGGTGTTTCGCCCCAACGACGCGTTCGATACCGCCAGGACTTGTTTCGTCGTCGACGACCAATCCCCAGACCAAGTCCGCAGCTCCCTGCCGCCGGTCCCTCCGCCACCCTTGCCGTGCTAGCGGGCACTGGCCTGGCCCCGCACTCCCGGAGCTCGCGGGTCCTGGCCGCCGCAGACCTTCGCGTCAGGCCGCGTTCTCGCCAGTCTGCACCCGCCATAGACCTGCGTAGGTGCCGTTGTGGTCGAGGAGGGTCTCGTGATCGCCAGCCTCGGTGATCCGACCCTGCTCGATCACATACGTTCGCGTCGCAGACACGACGGTGGAGAGGCGATGGGCGATGATGATCGTCGTGCGCCCTTGGGCGACATGAACCAAAGAGCGCTGGATGGCGGCCTCGGTGTCGTTGTCGACGGCGGAGGTCGCTTCGTCGAGCACGAGGACCGGGGGATCGACCAGTATGGCTCGCGCGAGCGAAACACGCTGGCGCTGACCCCCAGAGAGTTTCTGCCCGCGCTCACCGACCACGGTGTCGTACCCGTCGGCGAGCTGCTCGATGAAGCCGTGTGCCTCCGCAAGCCGTGCGGCGCGCTCGATGGCGGCCATGTCGGCATCGGGTCGCCCGTAGGCGATGTTCTCTCGGACGGTGCCGTGGAACAGGAACACGTCCTGGCTCACCAGGCCGATGGCACGCCGTAGATCGGTGCGGGCCACAGTGCGGACGTCATGCCCATCGAGGCGAACGGTCCCGTCGCTCACGTCGTACAGCCGGAGCAGGAGCTTGATGAGTGTGCTCTTGCCCGACCCGGTCGGGCCGACGAAGGCCACGGTGGAGCCGGGGGCAATATCGACGTCGAGCCCCGCGAGAACCGGAGGGCCGGTGCGGTAGGAGAACGCGACGTCCTCGAAGCGCACGTGCCCACGCACATCGGCGCGCACCAGTGCATGAGGGCCATCGACGATCTCGGGCGTGGTGTCGAGTAGATCGAGCACGCGTCGTGTCGAGGCCATTGCGCGCTGATACTGATCGAGGATGGTGCCCAGGCGGGTGAGGGGCCACAATAGTCGCTGGGTCATGAACACCAGGACACTGTAGAGGCCCACGTTGAGCTCGCCGGCAATGGCCAACTCGGCGCCATAGACCAACGTCGCGGCGAAACCCAGGACGATGAACATGCGGATGAGCGGCGTGAAGGCGGAGCTGAGCCGAATGGCCCTGGTGTTGGCGTCGAGGTAGGCGAGCGAGTCGGCCTCGAGCTGGCGAGCCTCGGCTCGCTCGGCGACGAACGCCTTGATGGTGGCAATGCCTCCCAGCTTGTTGGCCAGGCCAGCGGCGAGATCGGAGGTCCGCTCGCGGACCCGGGCGTAGCGAGGAGCCAGTCGCTTCTGGAACCACAGCGAGCCGAGCACGACGATGGGCGTGGGAGCGATGGCCAGCGGGGCGAGGCTGGGGACCGCGGCCACGAACAGCGCGCCGACCACGGCGATGGTGGTGACGAGCTGGATGATCTGGTTGGCGCCGTCATCGAGGAATCGCTCGAGTTGGTTGATGTCGTCGCCGAGGACGGTCATCAACCCTCCCGTCGAGCGGTCCTCGAAGTACGCCAGCTCGAGCTGCTGCACGTGCTGGTAGGCGTCGAGCCGCAGCTCGTGCTGCACAGTCTGGGCGAGGGATCGCCAGGCGATGGCAAAGGCGTATTCGAAGACCGACTCGAGGCCCCAGATGGCAAACGTGGCGATCGCCAGCAGCCAGATCTGCGTACTCACGTCGGTCACTCCCCAGCCGGCAAGCACGGAGTCCTGGGTGGACACGACCACGTCGATCGCGGCGCCAATGAGCAGCGGCGGCGCCAGATCGAACAGCTTGTTGAGCACCGAGTAGGTGCCGGCGAGCGCAGCCGTCCCGCGGTGCTTGCGAGCGTAGGCGAGCAAGCGGAGGAGCGGATGCCGAGGGCGGTCCGGGGTCGTCACCGCCGAACCCTACAGCACCGCGCAGCGCCGTCTCGGAGGCGGGGCGGAGTCTTGGGAAGGGGCTGTTCCCCGGCGGCGATGAGACGGTCGGGGTCGAGCCGCGAGGGGGCTCCGGATCGGCTACGGATCTACGGCGGACCCGCAGGGCCGTCACCGTGGGCGTGCGAGGAGACCACAGGAGCATCGCCCGCGCCGCGCAGGGGTTGCCCGGGCGAGGTCGGCGGTGCGAGGTCGCCACGGCGGTGGCGACAGCTCGGATGAGATGCCGCGACGCGGTGGCAGCCACTCGGTATCGAGCACCGCTGACACGGCTACGCCGTGGGTCGCTCGGGCTGCGAACGAATCGTGCCCCGGTGCGAGGCTCGGTATGGCTGCGAAGTGGCGTGGCTCACCTGCGACTGCGTGCCCCATGATGTCTTCCCTCGGTGCCGCAGGCTTGGACCCATCGTTGGATCGGCGAGTCGTTGTGGAGAGCATGCCAAGGAACTGGCGGTTGCCGATGGTGGCGGCCGGGGGCGGACTGTGGTTGCCTCCGCAGCGTGCCTGGGGGGCAGGCCCTGGATCGGAGCACGGCTCCGATCCAGGCGAATCGCCGCACTATGCAGGCCGACTGATGTCCACTAGCTGTCGCACTGAGGGTAGACGAGGTAGCACTGGCCGGGTGCGAAGCTGTCGCACAGCAGCTCGCAGTCCGAACTACCGCCACCGCCTTGCGGGGTGTCGACTGGACAGTTTTCCTCCACGCGATCATCGGTGAGCTCGAGGTCGTCGCTCGGTGCATCGCATGCACTCATGCCCACGGCTGCGGTCGCGGCGAACAGCAGGGAGAGGCCGAGGCGAGCAAGGGGGCCAGTGCGGCGCGACTCTTCCTTGCGCGTGCTTTGGCCGGTGTACAGGTCTTCACTGAGGGAGAAGATCTTCATATTGACGTTTCCTTCCGTGTCAATCGATCGAGGTTGTTGAGTGTCTGTTCGATGAGGCGAATGTGTTACTGTATATTCGCCCTATGTCCGAGAATCTTCGTCGAGCTTCAGTTGGATGGTGAATATTCGACGGGTGACGCATGTGTTTCCCTGGAAGGCTCGCTCACCTGTGGCGGCATCGCGGCTCGGGAGGGATCCGCGAGACGCCGTGTTCCAGGGCGGCGGAGCGAAGGATGACCACCATCCGGGTGGGCTCCTTGTCGTCGTCGGGCCCGCACCTCCTACCCGAGGCAGGCCACGCTCGTCGCCTCTGTTGCTGGCGCTCCTCCACTCGGGTCGAGCAACAAGTCACTCCCGGCCATGGGTTCTATTCACTCGCGACGAACCGCCGAGCCCGCCGGGAACGTGCCGTTGCGTGCATTTGATGCCTGCCGGCCGACAACGTCAGTGATTGCGGCCAGCTGGAGGCGCATGCCGTGCGCGCGGTCGTTGGAGCGACGCCGGGACCGCCGACCGCGGAGCTGTGGTCGCCAATTGCGATAGGCTGGCGCAGTGGGCGAGGCGCCCGCGGGGGCGATGGCGCTTTCGCGACCGGAACCGAGGCGATCGTGCGTCGCCGATGAGCCACGCGGGGGTGGGGGTCGGCTGCTCCCTTCAAGCGCCGGGAACGGCGACCACGCCGGGTTCTCGTTCCATGAACGTCGGCGCACGGCAGTCGATCGCGGCTCGATCTCGGCAACGGAGCCGAGGTACCCATCTGCGGTGGCTTCAGCGGACGGCGCGATGTGCTCGGGCAGTGCCTTGCCCCACGGTCCGACCACGGTCCGGCTCGGTTTCGTGGACGAACCGCCGCGTCGCAACCTCGGGGCTGAACTCCAGTCCCAAGTCGTCACCGACTCGCAGCCAGGGGGCGACGTTGCCCCGGGCGAGACGGATCCGAGTCATCCCCGCGGGCTACGGTCGCGCGGGTATGGCTTCGGCCGGCGCTGTGACGGTCAACGCCGTACCCGCCTTGACCCGTAGCTCGATCGCCGACAGTGCCGCCATGTCGAGCCGAGGATCGGCGGCCAACACCAGAAAATCGGCCTCGCATCCGGCCTCGAAGCAGCCGATGCGGCGCTCCGGAAACAGGGCCGCACCTGTCGCCAGCAGTGCTCCGACTGCCTCTTCAGGGGTCAGACCACCGATCTCCACCCAGTGCCGGGCTTCTCCGAGGGCCGTGCCGACACCGAGATCCGTGCCCACGATCAACCGAACTCCTGCGTCCTGCAGCAGCCGTAGGTTGGCCGCTTGCATGGCGTAGGTCGCGGTGAGGTCGACCTGTACACCACGGGCCAGGGCCGCGTCGGCCCGCGACCGTGCGATCGAGTAGGTGGGCATGGCCCCGAGCCCCATCTTCGCGGCGGCCTCGGCATCCTCGGGGAGCAGCTGGCCCTGGGTCGGATCTTCGGGTGGACGCAGGTGGGCAGGCAGGTGCGCGACGAAGTCGGCACCCGCGTCGACGGCCACGCGAAAGTCGTGACGGGTCTCGATGTGGAAGGCGATCACCAAGTTGCGCGCGTGCGCCTGGGCCACCAAGTGGGGGACCAGCGCGGGATCGAGACCTCGGGTACAGGTTGGAGTGCCGTCGGCCTTGGGTGGCGTGTACAGCTCGGACCCCAGCAGGTACGCCTTGACGAAGTCGGCCCCCTGGGACACGAGCCGATCGAGGGTCCGCTCGACCTCCTGCTCCGACCGAGCATAGTGGAACGCGTCGAGGTAGAAGTCGTCGTACGTCGCACCGGGATAGACCCACTGGGACAGCTGCTCGACGTACAGGGGCTCGGGATGACTGCCCGGCGTGGTCACGCCGCCCATCGAGGTCTTGTAGTCGTAGGTGTCGGGCCGGGCCCAAAATGCCCGGTCGTCATCCGTGATGAAGCTGGCACGTGAGTTTGGATTCCATACGTAGTAGACGCCGCTGTGCAGGTAGCCGCGGTTGGTCGCTTCGTCGGCGAGGGCCAGATGCTGGTGCCCATTGCCGTACGCAGGCACCACGAAGCTCCCGGTCAGATCGACCACGCGTGTCGTGTCCGCGACCTGACCGGCGGCGACGAAGTGGCCGTCCCCGATCGCGAGATCGAGGGCCTCGAAGCCGTTGCCCGTCCACACCGATGCTCCGCGATACACCGCCTGGGCCGTCGCTTCGACGACGGGGGGTGGGCTCGGCTCGGTCGTTTCTGGGGCAGGGGAGGCGGATCCGGGCCGGGTCGGCGTTGCACATGCCGTGATGGCGAGCATCGCGAGGTACACCGAGGAGTGGATCTGCATGACCCAAACCCTAGCAAAGAGCACTGCGAGCGTTGGCGGACATGGTTCACCGAAATGCCAGTGCACGCTGTGAACACCGAACGAGCGGACGAGATACGCGTTGTTGCACGGTGCCCGGACAGACCTCCGCTCGCTGGCAGCTCGTTCGCCGTGGGATGGTCGTTGGGTTTTGCCGACGAGGATACAACCCGCGATGTCACACGAGGGGTATTGGATCGCCTCGGATTCGAGCTCGTCGAAGATGGCGGTGAGTTCCCCGTGTTCGAGCTCCCACGGACACATCGACCAGAAATTCGAACGAAGTCGGTGACCGCCTGGCCGCTGCGGGCAAGGAAGCACCATGCTGCTCGCCGCGTTGATCGTGGCTCAGCTCGCGATGCCGGACGGTGTCGACGAGCTGAGCCTGACTCTCACTCAACCCATGACCATCACGCTCGATCCGAGTACGTACGATGAGGACAGCTCGATCGTGCGCTCGGAGCCCGTCGTGTTGCCGGGCGGAATCACCGTGGAGATCCAGGTGGGCACCGGTCGGCTCGAGCCACTGGACCTGTACGCCGAGCCTGTCACGCTCTACTTCGACGAGGCGTTCTTGTGGGAAGGCAACACGCTGACCGACCCGGAGGTCATCGACGCCTCGGCACAGGCGCTGGCCGCCCACCTGCGGCGCCCGGACATGGATGTGATGTGCGCCGATCGCCAGCTCCAGACCTTCGTCCCGTCGAGTCTGGGGGGCCCCATCGCGATCGCGGTCGCGCTCTCGGGCGGGCAGTTCGGATCGCTGCCGTCGGGAGACGACGTGTGCATGATCGAGATCGTCGACCACGGGGGCGGCACGTGGACCACGAAGTGCGAGCCCCATGCGTGCGACCTGGGCGGTGGAGAAAAAGGCCACTGTGGGCCCACCGTGCTGTCGCAGTGTATGTGTGCCCGTGGCGTCGAGGTCGACGAGGGCTGGGGGGATGGTCTGTTTCCCGAGGACTGGCTGTGGCCGTGGCCGTGGCCGGAGCCGATCTGGCCCGACCCGGGCTGGCCGGATCCGTGGTGGCCGGAGTTCCCTCCGCCCGACTTCCCGCCCCCAGATTTCCCTCCGTTCCCGCCTCCCGAGCTCCCGCCCTCGGGCTGAGCGTCAGTCGTCGGAGGATCCGGTGAGCTCGGCCAGGGTCGTGACCGCGAGCGTCGCCGACAGGCCCAGCCCCTCGAGCTGGGCCCGTAGGGCCTGGCGGGCCCGGAGCAGCCGCATCTTGGCCGCGCTGCCGTTGACCTCCAGCACCTGGGCGATCCCCTCGATGGATAGCTTCTCCCAGTACCGAAGCTCGAGGCACAGGCGTTGGTCGAGGGAGAGTCGGCCCAGGGCGTCGGCGAGGATCTCCTTGATCTCCCGTGTCCGGACCACTTTGCTCGGTGTCGCCCCGGGGGCTGCGGCGCTGACGAGCAAGGGCGCCTCGGGGTGGCGCTGCTGGTGCCGGTGGCGTCGCATCAGCTGGCGTCGCGCGATGGTGAAGACCCAGGGGGCCAGATCCCGCTCGGGGTCGACGTTGGGGAGGCTGCCGGTCAGCTCGACGAACGTCTGCTGGGTGAGATCCTGGACCTCGTGGTCGGGCACCTTGCCGCGGAAGAACCGGACCACGCGGGGGAACAGCGCCCGCACGACCGCGCTGCCGGCCTCGTCGTTGCCCTGTTGCCAGGCGCGGATCCGTGGGGCGTCGTCGCTCATGGGGAGGCCTGCTGCAGCTGGCGAAGGTAGGTGCGCGCGCGAGTGAGGGTGGGGTGACCGTCTTTGACGGAGGCCTCGAGTATCGCGACCGCCCGGGTCGCCACGGTACGTGCTCGCTCGGTACGTCCGGCATCGTTGAGCCAGTGCGCCACGTGGTACAGCAGCTCGGCGTGCGCGGTCATCCCTGCGCCCGACGAGCGCTCGAGTCCCGCCAGCGCGGCGTCGACCAGGGCCACCCCGGCCTCGACCTCACCGGTCCCCATCGTCGCGCCCCCGAGCGCGGCCTGGGCCCACAGGGTGGCAGGCGCGTCCGGTCCGAAGCGCTCGCGCTGCCCCGCCAACAACCGCTGGTCGATCTCGACGGCCCGCGCGTGGTCACCCGCCGCCATCTCGAGCAGTCCCCAGTTTTCGAGCACCGACAACACCAGCGGGTGTCGTTCGCCGAAGCTGGCGGTGCGAAGTCGTGCGGCCTCGGCATAGTGCTCGCGCGCTCCCGTGAAATCGCCGTTGGCGTGCAGGTGTCTGGCGATCCACAGCACGGCCGCGGCGACCCGCGGGTGCTCGGGCCCCAGCGCCTCCGCGTAGGTATCCCGCGCCGACCGAGCGGCTCGTCCCGCCTCCGTTCCACGACCGGTCAGCGCATACACGTGGGCGAACGACAGCGAGACCCCGGCCGAGAACACGGCATCGATCGGTCGATGCTCGAGCCGCGCCGCCACGCGCTCGAGAAGCGTTTCGAACCGTGCCGCGTCGAGAGGCTGATAGGCGATGGCGAGCCGTCGCAGCGCTCGGGTCACCGTCTCGTGGTCGCCCGCCGCCTCGGCGGTGCGGACGGCCTGATGCAGGACGTCGCGGGCAGCCTCGTGGGAGACCAGGGAGGAGCGCGCGGTGCCCAGCGAAAGCTGCACCCGTCCGAGCAGTGCGCGGTCACCCGTGCCCCGTGCTTCCTCGGCCAGCGCCTGCAGCTGCTCCGCGGTGTCCTCGCTGGGGCGCAGGAGCATCTCGATCTCGGCGCCGATCCGGCGGCGCTCGAGATCGGGGTGCTCACCGAGCCACGGAACCGGTGCGCTCGGGTCGGCCGCGTGTTCCGAGCACGGCTCGATCGGTGGCAGACCAGACAGTAGCGAGGGCGCACTCGCGACGGCCTCGGTGTCGGCGTGACCGAGCGACGCGACCACGGCCGTCAGCGCGGCGGCGCGGTGCTCGAG
>JAHZJA010000746.1 GCA_022601155.1 Deltaproteobacteria bacterium
GACGCCATCGTCACCGTCGCGACCGATGGCGCCGCCATGTATGGCTCCGAGCGGGAAAAGGCCCTGGAGGCCCGCTTCGGCGGCAACTTCGATGCCCTGGCCGCGGCGGAGACGTTTGGGGAGCACCTGGCAGGCATCGGTACCGACCACCTGCTCGAGGCCACCCACGTCGACCGCGCTCGCATGTTCAACCTGGGCTACTTCACCTGGGTCGAGCAGCAGGGGGTCTCCCTCGAGGACTTCAGCGCTCGCCGCGAGCGGAGCTTCTGGGAGGGGCTTCGCGACAAGCTGCCGCGCTGGGACGCGATGATCGAGGCGTTCAATCGCGAGACCGGGGCGACGCCGTCGGCCTGAGCGAGTGTCGTCGTCCCGCACCGTCGCGTAGACTCGCGACGCCATGGGTGGCCGCTCCGAACACGTTGCCGTCAAGCTCCAGTGCACGGGGTGTGGCCGCGAGGTCGGGCTGCACGAGCCCCGGCCGTTCTCGTGCCCAGCGGCAGTCGAGGGCGATGACATCGACCATGTCCTGGTGCGACGACTCGATCCCTCGGTGCCGTTCCCGGTCCAGCCCGACGTCAATCCATACCTCGGGTTCTCCCGGCTGATGTCACAGCCCTACCGGGCGGCCGCGTTGGGCTTGCCGCCGACGGCGGTCGAGACGGTGGTGCGGACGCTGGACGAAGCCATCGGACGGGTGGACGGGGGCGGGTTCGTCACCACGCCGTGGGCCGAGCAGGTCGCGTTGGCCCGGCGGGTCGGCGCCTCGGACATCCGGCTGTGGGCCAAGGACGAGACCGGCAACGTCTCGGGGTCGCACAAGGCACGGCACCTGATGGGCGTGATGATCCATCTGCTGCTGGCCGAGCACGCTGGGCTGACCGACGCGAAGAATCGGGCACCGCTGGCGATCGCCAGCTGCGGCAACGCAGCGCTGGCGGCCGCCGTGGTGGCGGCCGCCGCGGCGTGGCCCCTGGAGGTGTTCGTGCCGACCGATGCCGACCCCGTGGTGTTGTCGCGGCTGCACGCACTGGGAGCCTCGGTCAATGCGTGCCCGCGCGACGGGCAGCCCGGTGACCCCTGCTACCGCGCCCTGACGGCCGCGGTGCAAAGGGGGGCGGTGCCGTTTACCGTGCAGGGCAGCGACAACGGTCTGGCCGTAGAGGGCGGGCTGACCCTCGGCTACGAGCTGGCGCACCAGGTTCGCCAGGGTCCCGGACAGCTCGACGTGCTGGTCATCCAGGTGGGGGGTGGTGCGCTCGGGAGCGCCTGCGTGCACGCTCTGCGCGATGCCGTGGCGCGTGGGGTGTTGCCCCATATGCCACGCATCTGCACGGTGCAGACCACCGGAGCATGGCCGCTGCGGCGCGCCCACGCGCGGGTGGTGCAGCGCGCCGTTGGCGAGATCGACCTGCCCTCGTCCCCTCGCGAGCGCGCCGATGCCCTGCGGCACAGGCCGGCCGAAGACATCGAGCGGGCACTTCGCCACGCTGCCACCCATCGCGCCGCATATATGTGGCCGTGGGAAGGGGTCCCGCACAGCATCGCGCATGGAATCCTCGATGATGAGACCTACGATTGGTGGTCGCTGGTCGAGGGGATGGTCCAGACCGGAGGCTGGCCCATCGTTGCCGACGAGCAGACGCTGGCCGCCGCCCATACGGCGGTGCGCGAGACCACCGAGGTGTTGGCCAGCCCCACGGGGACGGCCGGCGTCGCGGGGGTGATCCACATGGCCGGTGAAGGATCGCTGCGGCCAGGGGAGATCGTCGGGGTGCTGCTCACCGGTCGTGCTCGCGCCTGATCAGCCCAAGGGGGCGTGGTAGGGTGCCGCATGACCGAGGTGTCCTTTACCCTCAATGGCAAACCCAAGCAGATTTCGCCGGGGCAGGGTGAGACCTTGCTCGAGGCACTGCGAGGCCGCTGTGGTGTCATCTCGGCCAAGGATGGTTGTTCGCCGCAGGGGCAGTGTGGCTGCTGTTTGGCGCTGGTCGATGGCGCGGCCAAGACCACCTGCGCACTGCCGGCCACCAAGGCCGAGGGCCGAGACATCCTCACGCTCGAGGGCGTGTCCGAGGAGGAGCGCGAGCTCATCGGGCGCTGCTTCGTCAGCGCGGCCGGGCTGCAGTGTGGCTTTTGCATCCCGGGCATCGCGTTGCGGGCCAAGCATCTGCTCGACAAAAATCCCAACCCTTCGCGAGACGAGATCGCCAAGGCCATCGATGGCCACCTGTGTCGCTGCACCGGGTACATCAAGATCGTCGACGCGATCGACTTGCTCGCGCGCGCCCGTCGGGGCGAGGCCGACCCGAGCATCGAGACCGACGGCCGCGTCGGCAAGAACCTGGGTCGCTACCGCGGCGAGATGATGAGCCTGGGCGATCGTCCCTATGTGGACGACATGACCCGCCAAGGGATGCTCCATGGCGTGCTGGTGCTGTCACCGCACGCGCGCGCACGGGTGGTGTCGATCGACACCAGTCGGGCGATGGCCCTCCCGGGGGTGAAGGCCGTCGCCACGGCCGCCGATGTGCCCGGGGATCGATGGTACGGGCTCATCATCAAGGACTGGCCCGGGTTCGTGGCCACCGGAGAAGAGGTCCGCTGCGTCGGTGACGTGGTCGCTGCGGTCGCGGCCGAAGACCTCGCCACCGCCCGCGAGGCGGCCGCGCTGGTCGACGTGGAGTACGAGGTCCTGCCCGCCGCGCTCGACATGCACGAGGCTCGCAAGCCCGATGCGCCGCAGGTCAACCCGACCCACGGCAACGAGCTGTCACGCACGGCCTTCCAGCGGGGCGACGTCGACGAGGCGTTGGCCGCCAGCGCGCACGTGGTGACCGGCGAGTGGAAGACCCAGCGCATCGAGCACTTGTTCCTCGAGCCCGAGTCCGCCCTGGCCGAGCCGCGTCCCGACGGCAAGCTGCACCTGTACACCCAGGGGCAGGGCATCTTCGACGACCGGCGCCAGGTCGCTGCGTTCTTGAACGTCGACCTCGAGGACGTGTTCGTCGAGCTGGTACCCAACGGCGGGGCCTTTGGCGGCAAGGAGGACATGAGCGTGCAGTCGCAGACGGCACTGCTCGCCAAGCTCACCGGGCGCCCCGTCAAGGTCACGCTCACCCGCGAGCAGTCCATTCGCATCCACCCCAAACGTCACCCGATCGACATGGAGATGACCGTGGGCTGTGATGCGCAGGGGCGGCTGACGGCCGTGCGGGCGCGGATGGTGGGTGACACGGGGGCCTATGCCTCGGTGGGGGCCAAGGTCCTGGAGCGGGCCGCGGGCCATGCATGTGGCCCCTACAAGGTCGCCCACGTCGACATCGAGGCGGTGGCCGTGAGCACCAACAACCCTCCGTGCGGAGCCATGCGTGGATTCGGGGCCAACCAGGCTTCGTTCGCGATCGAGGGTGCCATCGACATGCTGGCGGCCAAGGTGGGCCTCGACGGCTGGGCGATTCGCATGCTCAACGGCGTGGAGGTGGGCGACATGTTCACCACCGGGCAGGTCTACGAGAAGTCGGTCGGGCTCAAGAAGACCCTCGAGGCGGTCAAGGACGACTACTACGCCGCCAAGAAGGCGGGGAAGGCCATCGGC
>JAHZJA010000747.1 GCA_022601155.1 Deltaproteobacteria bacterium
ATGGCGAGTAAGGATGAAAACAAACGTCCCGTCACCATCCGAACGGACGGGATCACGAAACTCTACGGAGAGTTCGCCGCCCTCTCGAACGTCTCGTTCGAGGTCCGCAAGGGGACGGTGTGTGCTTTTTTGGGCCCCAACGGCGCAGGGAAGTCCACCACGATGCGGATTCTGACCGGCTATCTATCGCCCACCAAGGGGCGGGCCGAGGTGGTGGGTCTCAATCCGTCCGACGACGAGCAGCGGCGGCAGCTGGCCCGCAAGCTGGGCTATCTGCCCGAGAGCGGCCCCCTGTACCGCGAGATGACGCCCTTCGAGTCGCTCGGCTTCTTCGCCGATGTGCGCGGCGTCAGACAACCGCTCAAGTCGATCGACCGCGTAGTGGAGCTGTGTGCGGTGGGCGAAGTGCTGCACAAGCCCATCTACAAGCTCTCCAAGGGGTTTCGTCAGCGCGTGGGCATGGCTCAGGCGCTGCTCCACGACCCCGAGGTGCTCATTCTCGACGAGCCCACCTCGGGTCTCGACCCGCTGCAGATTCGGGAGGTCCGCGGTCTCATCCGAGACCTGGGCAAGGACAAGACCCTGCTGCTGTCGACGCACATCCTCCAAGAGGTGGAGGCCGTTGCGGACGAGGTGGTCATGGTCGCCGAGGGCCGGGTGGTCTTCACCGGGACCAAGGGCGAGCTGCAGGAGGAGGGCACCATCGAGGAGCGCTTCTACGCGCTGGCCAAGGGCGGCTCGGGCAAGGGCAGCAAGAACAAGAAGAACAAGTCCGATAAGGAGGTGGCGTGATGCTCGGCATCGATTTCAAGGTCGTCAGCGCGATCTTCCGCAAGGACATGCGGATGTATCTCGGCAATCCGACCGGGTACGTGTTCATCACGCTGTTCATCGCCGCGGCCGGAGCCGCCGCGTTCCTGCAGGAGGAGTTCTTCTCCCGCAACCTCGCCGACCTGGCCACGCTCAACGGGATGATGCCGGCGATCCTCATGTTCTTCGTCCCTGCGATGACGATGAACGCGTGGGCCGACGAGCGTCGGGCCGGCACCGATGAGTTGCTGCTGACGTTGCCGCTGCGCGACGGTGAGGTGGTGCTGGGCAAGTACCTGGGCGTGCTGGGGATGTTCACCCTGTCGCTGTTCCTCACGGCAATGGCTCAGCTGAGCGTGTTGTGGTTCCTCGGCGACCCCGACAAGGGGCTGATGTTCACCACGTTCTCCGGCTACTGGCTGATGGGCGCATTGTTTGCCGCCATCGGTCTGCTGGCCTCGATGCTCACGATGAACACGACGGTCGCGTTCATCCTGGGTGGCCTGGGCTGCGCGGGGCTGGTGTTTGCCGGCACGCTGCCGTGGGCGTCTGCGATTCTCGGCATCGCGATCATCGGCCTGTTCGCCGCCCTGGGATGGACCGTCGTGGTGGGTCGACCCGCCGGGGCGGGCTGGGCGGGGCTGGTGGGCGGTGCCGTCGGCGGCCTGCTGTGGCAGTCCTCCAACCTGTTTGCGGACGGCCCCAAGGCGGCCGACGCTGGCGCCGAAGGGGCGGACAAGGCGGCCGATGCCGCGGCCACGACCACCGAAGCGGCAGGCGACGCGGTCGCCGAACCGGCGATGGACCTGGGTCGGTGGTTCGAGGACACCTTCGGTGCGCTGTCGGTCAACGACCACTTCCTCAGCTTCGGCGAGGGGGTCATCCGCCTCGGAGACCTCCTGTACTTCATTGGTGGCATCTCCGTGATGCTGTATCTGTGCGCGTTCTTGCTCGGAAGGAGGCACTGGTAGCCATGGCTCTGTCTTCCCGTCATCACCGGTTGATCCGGTTTGCTGCCCTCACGACCATCGCGGTCTCGCTGGCCTTCGTGGGGCATCAGTCCCACGTCCGCACCGACGTGACCGAGGAGGGCCTGTCACGGCTCACCATCGACACCGTGGGGCTCATCGGAAGCATCACCGCCGAGCGACCCGTGGTCGTCCACGCGTACGTCTCCGCCGAGGTACCGCGCGACTACGTCGAGGTTCGGTCGCGGCTGCTCAACATCCTGCGCGAGATGGAGAGCTCGGGCGGCGAGGGTCTCACCGTTCGCATCGTCGAGCCCGGGGAGTACTCCCCCGAGGCCGAGGAGGCGATGGAGAAGTACGGCATCTTGCCGCGGGCGCTGCCCCAGCGCGAGGGCGGACGCGTGACCACCATGCCGACGTTCCTCGGCCTGGCCATGGTCAGCGGTCCTCGCGAAGAAATCGTGCCGTTCCTCAGCCGTGGGTTGTCGGTCGAGTACGAGATTGCTCGCGCACTGCGGGTGGTCACCCAAGACGCCAAGAAGGTCGTGGGCATCCTGCGTACCGATGCGCCGATCATGGGCGACTTCAACATGCAGACCCGGCAGCAGCAGCCGGCCTGGCGCATCGTGGAGGAGCTGCGCAAGCAGTACGAGGTCCGGAGCCTCAACCCGACCACCTCGATCCCCGAGGATGTCGACGTGTTGATGGTGCCGCAGCTGGCCAGCCTCGCGCAGCCCGAGCTGGACAAGGTCACCGAGTACATCGACGCGGGCCGGCCGGCGCTGCTCACCGTCGACCCGTTCCCCACCTTCAATCCCAGCCTCGCTCCCAGCCAGCCCAAGCCCAACCCGCAGGGCGGAGGAGGGATGTTCGGAGGTGGGGGTGGTCAGCCGCCGCCACCGCCCAAGGGTGATTTTCGCGGAATGCTGACCGCGCTGGGCGTGCAGTGGGCCGACGACAAGATCGTCTACGACACCTTCAACCCGCACCCCACGTTCGACGGAGTCCCGCGGCAGGTGGTGTTCGTGGGCGACCGCTCCGACGGCACCAAGCCGTTCGAGGGCGAAGGCGTCGACAAGGTCGTCTCGGGCCTCAGCGAGGTCGTGGTGCTGTTTGGTGGTGAGCTGCGCAAGTCGGCGGAGTTCACCGGGGAGTTCACGCCGCTGCTCACCACGGGCCGCAGCGCGGGCTACACCCTGTTCCAGGACATGGTCAGCCAGCACCCGCTGTTCGGGCTGCAGATGCTGCCGCCCAACCAGCACAAGCCCTCGCCGATCACGGGCGAGAACCACATCATCACCGCTCGGGTTGCGGGCGGAGGTGGAGGCGCGGTCGAAGAGGGGCAGACGGCGCCCAAGGATCGCAACGTCATCGTGGTCGCTGACCTCGACCTGTTCCACGACCAGTTCTTCCAGCTGCGTGAGCGCGGCGGAGACGTGGACGGAGATGGCCTGGTCGATCTGCGGTTCGACAACGTCACCTTCCTGCTCAACGTGGTCGACTCGCTCGCGGGCGACGATCGCTTCATCGAGCTGCGCAAGCGCCAGAGCAAGTTCCGGCGGCTGACGTGGGTCGACGAGCAGACCAAGGAGGCCCACAAGACGCTCGAGCAGGAGCGCCAAAACGCCAACGAGCGCGCCAAGGCCGAGCTGGCCGAAGCCCAGGCGGCGCTCGATGCCGCGGTGGACCAGATCAAGTCCCGCACCGACCTCGACGAGAACACCAAGGAGGTCATGGTCCAGAGCGCGCAGGCGGCGGAGAACCGTCGTCTCGGCGTCAAGGAGGCCAAGATCGAGCGGGAGAAAGCCAAGGCGATCAACCGGATCGAGACCGACCACAAGCGCAAGATCGACGAGGTTCGCAACCAAGTTCGATTGCTCGCGGTGGTGCTGCCTCCGGTGCCCGCCTTGTTCCTGGCCTTCCTCATCTTTGCTCGCAAGCGTCGCCGCGAGCAGGAGAGCATTCCCAAGAGCCGTACCGCCAAGGCCTGAGCCGAAAGGAGCGAACGAAACATGAACACGAGCACCATCATCATGGTCGTCCTGGCTCTGGGATCCGCAGGCGCCGCATGGTCCATGCGGACCCAGGACCTGCCTCCGCCCAAGTTCGAGGACACGGGCGAGCCCCTGTTCGCCGGATTCACCGATCCCACCGTGGCCACCAACCTCGAGGTGGTGGCCTGGGATGAAGAAGACGCCAAGGTCGTGGGCTTCAAGGTCCAGCAGACCGAGGGCCGCTGGGTCATCCCCAGCCACAACGACTACCCCGCCGACGGCACCGAGCGCATGGGTAAGGCCGCGGCCTCGTTCATCGACGTCGAGAAGGATCGCTACTACGGCGACAACCCGGCCGACCACGCCGCCTACGGGGTGCTCGACCCCGACGGTGACGAGGGCAAGGGTGACGAGAAGGGCCAGCGCATCACCATCAAGGATGCGTCGGACACCGTCTTGGTCGACATCATAGTGGGCAAGGAAGTGCCCGAGAAGCAAGGCTTCTACTACGTGCGCGAGCCCGGCGAGGCCAAGCGGGTCTACGGGTGTCGGCTCGAGCTCGACATCTCGACCAAGTTCGAGGACTGGATCGAAAAAGACCTGCTCGGCGTGGAGCGGGACGACTTCGGCATGATGATGTACGACCCGTACACCGTCGACGAGGTCGAAGGCCGGGTGACGGGTTTCCAGCCCGTGGTCGCGACCGTGACCGACCCGGCCAATCGTCGAGAGTGGAGCGCCGACGACAAGACCGAGGTGCCGGAGGGCAAGGTGCTCGACAGCATGAAGGTCCGGCAGATGCTCACGGCCATGGCGAGCCTCAAGATCGTGGGGGTGCGCCCGCGGCCCCAGGCGCGCAACATGATCGAGCAGCAGATGCTGGCCCAGGACATGAAGCGCAAGGGCTTCTTCGCCGTGGGTACGCCCGACGGACGGGTTCAGCTGTACGGCAACGAGGGCATGCTCAGCGCCATCACCGACGACGGCATCGTGTACACCTTGCTGTTCGGCGAGGTGACGTACGAGTCCGGCATCGCGCTGACGGCCGGGGCCGAAGAAGGCTCGGAGCCCGGGGTGATGGAAGAGGGGGTCGAGCCCGAGGGCGAAGGCGACACGAACAAGCAAGCCAGTCGCTTCATGTTCGTCGACGTGGCCTACGATCCCAGCCAGGACTCGAACCTGACCCCGGAGCCGCCCCCCGCCGAGGGAGCCGAGGGCGAAGCTGCCGCGTCGGGCGACACCGACAACGCTGCCAAGCAGGCGGCGGGCCAACAAAAGGCCGCCAAGCTGCGACAGCGCTTCGATCAGTGGTTCTACGTGATCTCG
Source organism: Deltaproteobacteria bacterium (assembly GCA_022601155.1). GTDB lineage: Bacteria > Myxococcota_A > Polyangia > Nannocystales > Nannocystaceae > Paraliomyxa. Next base: position 5,099 of record JAHZJA010000747.1, read on the forward strand.
GATTCGAGCTTCAAGCAGATCCACAAGGAGCGGGACGAGCTGTTCAAGGACGCTCCGGAGGACGGCGGAGCGGCGGGCGGCGGACCTCCCGGAGGCATGCCAGGCGGGATGCCCGGGTTCCCACCCGGCTGATCGGCATCTCAGACACGCGTGCAAGGGCGAGGGCATCATCGAGTGCTCTCGCCCTTCGTACGTCGGCAATGGCGGCGTTGGACCTCCTGTCGCCCCGTTGGGGGGTCCTCTTGCTTGTCAGGGCCGCCGGGGGGCATAAACCGCGGACCGCGACGCCATGGCCGACAACGAGCCCCAGCGCAACGAGCCGTCCAAGCTCTCCTGGAAGGAGGGCCTGTTCCTGGTGGGTCCCGACCCGCTGACGTCTCCCTACTATTCGTCGGGAGCGCTCATCGTCGCGGGGGTTGGGTACGCCACGCCGGCGTTTCAGATCGGCCTGTACGCGCTGCTGTTCCTGCTCGCGCCGCTGTACATCGAGGCGGTCCTGCTGACGCTGAGCAACGGCGGGACGTACGTGATGACCCGGTACGCGCTGTCGCACCTGGGCACCCTGGCCATCGCCGCCGCGGCGGTGGTGGGGGTCATCATCTCGTTTTCGTACGTCGCCACTGCCATTGTCAGCCTGCTGAGCTACAGCGACTACGTCACCTCGCTCGTGTCGGCGCTGCCGGCAGGAAGAGTGGCGGCTGCGATCGGGCTGTCGGCCCTGCCATCGCTGGGCTTTGGCATGTGGGTCATGCCCGAGCAGTGGCGCCGCACTCTGACCACGGTGGCCATGACCTCGTTGCTGGCGCTGGCGCTGTCGACCGTGTTTCCCACCGCGGTGGTGGTGATGCTGGCCCCGCTGGCGTTGTTGTACTCGCTCAACAACTACGGGCTCAAGGAGAGCGTTCAGGTCAGCCGTACGATCTTCCTGGTCAACCTCGCGGTCATGGGGATCACCATCGTGATGGGGCTGGTCTACCTGGCGATGCACGGGGGGCACACCGCGAATTTCCTCGATGGGGCCAGCCTCGAAGGGCTGGTCGCAGCCCACGGTGCGCACGACAGCGGGGCCGACCACGGACTGGGGCACATGGCCGGGACCTACCTGCCGGGCTTCGCCACCTTGGGGGCGGCGCTCATCCCCGCCGCGCTCGGGTCGTCCATTCTCGGCGCCTCCGGGGTCGAGTCGGTGATGAACATCCCCGAGGAACTCGACGATCCTCGGACCGACGTCCGCAAGATCTACATGTGGATGCTGACCACGCTGCTGGTCATCGGAGGATCGCTGTCGCTGCTGGTGTTCTTGGTGCTGCCGCCGGCCCAGCTGGTGGGGGCCTCGGGCTACTTGCTGGCCGTGCTGGGCAAGGTCTCCGTCACGGGGGTGACGGGCTCGCAGACGCTGGGCGAGATCTGGAACGTGGTGATCGTCGCCAACGCGGCGCTCATGCTGCTGGGCGCCACCAACACGGGCTTCGCGGGCGCGCGTGGTCTGTGGGTCACCATGGCGCGCGACAGCCTGCTGCCCCGTCGGGTGCTCGACACCAACTCGCGGGGAGCATTTTCCCGGGTCAACATCCTGATGCTCGTGGCGATCTTCGCCCTGTGCTGGGAGGGCGGGGCCGACGTGGAGATCCTCGAGCGCTGGTATGGCGCCACCTTTGGGCTGGTGATGTTCTCCGGGGTGTTGGCGTTCATCCTGCTGCGCAAGTTCAAGGCCGACGACCCCCGGATCTACACGGCACCGTTCAACATTCGGATCTCGGGCACCAAGATCCCCGTCGCCGCAGTGGTGGGCCTGCTGTTCCTCGTGTTCGCCCTGATGGGTCTGTACACGCGCTACGCCGAGCAGATTCGAGACCTGCGGGTGCTGCTGTCGTCGGTGGCGCTGTTGGTCGTGCTGGTGCTGCTCAGCTACAACCACCGCAAGCTCATCCGGGCTGGGTACCGCTACTTCCGCCGCGTGATCGAGACGGTGGAGGGCGGCGAGATCGAGACCGGCGAGCGCACCATCGTGGTCGCCGTGGGCGGCGTGCGCATGGGCGGGCTCATCTCCAACGCGGTGGAGCTGGCCCGCGCCCAGAGCCGCACGACCGGCATTCCCTACAAGCAGATCGTGGTCTTTCACATGACCGGCGCAGTGGGACAGGAGTACGTCTACCGGGTCAGCCGCGACTCGCTGCGCCCGGCCGGCATCGACGGCAACGCGGTCCGCATCCACAATGAGCTGACCGAGCTGGCGCCCGCCGACATCACCATGTTCCTCGCCCTGGTCCCCCAGGGCCCGCGCCGCGACGGCGGCCGACTGCAGATGGCGATGGACGCACTGGTCGAGTTCCACGGTCGCCACGGGTTCCGCGGCCACATCGTGATGATCGGTGACTATGGCGTCGACGAGGCTGTCGCTCAGGCGCTGCAGGAGCGCCTCGAAGGCTCGACCCTGGTCACCGTGCCGGTCTGACCCCGCAACGAGTCACGCCCGCGCTCAAAAACCGTCCGAGAGCACGTCTGCACACTCGCGCGCGATCTCGGCGTCGGCGTCTGCGCTGCAGTCGCGGCGGTTGCTGCGGTAGGCCTTGATGCAGGCCCGTCCCGCGTCTGGTTCGTACTCCCACGAGGTGAGCGCCAGGCCATCGGCGACGGCGAACAGGGCGTCCTCGCTGTCCTCGCGGCACTTGGCCCGGTCTCCATCGTGGAGCTCGTCGTAGACGCTGCGGTTGCATCGCTCCAGGCGTTTGCACCCGTGCCGTGCCCGCGCGACCACGTAGCCGTCGACATCGGAGTAACAGCCGGAGGCCGTGGTGACGAGCAACGAGACGAGTAACGGGCAGATGAGGCGGGCCGACACGCGCGCACGCTATCAAGCGCGTCGGTGGCCAATCCAGGGATCCGGGTCACGCACAGGCACTCCGGGGTGTCGTGCCCCCGTGGGCGAGCCGAGCGCCGTGTTTCCCCCCGCGCCAATCCGAGCTAGCGTGGGGTCGGTGAGTGAGCGAAGGGGTGAGGACCGGGGGGCTCGTAGGTTGCGGGGCGTGATGGTGGGACTGTCGCTGTCGGCGGCCGCTGCGGCCGGCTGTGCGTCGGAGCCGGGGCCCGGATTCTTGGGCGACGACGACCGCATCGAGCTATGCCAGGGCCTCATCGACGTGCCGGATCCGGCGCTGCGCGAGGCGTTGCTGGAGGTCGTGCCTCAGCCCGAGCCGCCCGAAGGGGAGGAACCGCCCGATGAGCCGCCCGACCCCGTGATCGTGGCCGACCAGCTGCGCAGGATTCGAGGGCTCAACGTGCCCGGCCGCGGCATCGCCGACCTCACCGGTCTCGAGTGCGCGCAGGGGCTGCTGAGCCTGGGCCTTGCCGACAACGAGATCACCGACATCAGCCCGCTGCTCGACCTGACCGGCCTCGAGCAGATCGAGCTGTCGGGCAACCAGATCACCGATCTGCGTGCGCTTGGCACCCTGTTCCGATTGCAGCGGCTGGCGCTCGACGAAAACGGCATCACCGACATCTCGGAGCTGTCTGGCCTCACGCAGCTGGAGACGCTCGACCTGGCCAACAACGAGGTGACCAACCTGTCGCCGCTGTCGGGGCTCGAGCAGCTCGCCGTGCTGGTGCTGTCGGGCAACGATGTCTCCGATCTGTCGCCGCTACGCTCGCTCGACGCGCTCATCGGCCTGGAGATCGACGACAACGCGGTGCGGAGCCTCGAGCCGCTGTCGGGGCTCGGCGCGCTGCGCTACGTCGATCTCGATGGCAACGAGATCACCAGCCTGCTGCCTCTGGCCGCGTCGACCGACATGCAGGAGATCGAGGCATCCCGCAACCAGCTGACGACGCTGGAGGGGGTGGAAGACATGGTGGGGCTGACGCGGATCGTCGCGCAGCAAAACGAGATCACCACCACCGCGGGCGTGGA
>JAHZJA010000748.1 GCA_022601155.1 Deltaproteobacteria bacterium
GCCGACCGGATCACCGGGCTGATGGAGCGCCTCGGCATGGAAGAGGACGTGCCCATCGAGGCGCCGCTGGTCAACCGCGCCATCGAGAACGCGCAGCAGAAGGTCGAAGCGATGCACTTCGACACGCGCAAGAACCTCTTCGAGTACGACAACGTGATGAACGAGCAGCGCAAGGCGATTTATCTCCTGCGCCGCCAGATTCTCGAAGGTCGCTACCGTCCCGAGATCCTCGATGAGCAGGCCCGTGACGAGCAGCAGCACAAGCTGCCCGATCCGCCCAAGGATTCGGGCCCGCACACCATCGAGTCGCTGTCCAAGACGATCCACGATCGGGTCAAGGCCGTGCTCGATGCTCACTGCGCCGCCCAGGTGGAGGCGGGGGCCGAGTCCGAGGCCAACGAGGCGCTCGCGGGAGGTCAGTGGCCGACCGAGGGGGTCGAGGCCGAGGCACTCACCCACGATCTGTACCGGCACTACGGCGCCACCATCGACTTTGCCGCGGTACGCCGCGACTACGACAAGCTGCTCGCGCTGGCCGTACGCGAGATCGCCTGGGCGCTCATCCAGCAGCGCGAGCGCCTCCACGATCTGGCCAACAACCTGGTGGCCGAGGTGGTTGAGGAGACCTGCCCCGCCAACGTGCACCCCGACGAGTGGGAGGTGCCCGAGCTCGAGAAGCAGCTCAGTGAGCGCTTCAAGATGGAGATATCGCTGCGCGATGTCCCCGACAATCTCGACGACCTGGTCGAGCTTTGCTGGACCACCCTCGAAAACCAGCTGCTCGAGCGCGAGAAGTCGATCGGGCTGACGACGTACCTGTTCCACATCCGTCGGCTGTGGCTCGACGAGATCGACTCGCAGTGGATCGCGCACCTCAAGAACATCGAGCACCTGCGCACGGGCATCGGGCTGGTCGGCTACGCCACGCGTGACCCGAAGAACGAGTACAAGATCCGCGGCTACAACCTGTTCAAGGACATGTGGGAGGGCATCGAGCAGACCGTGCTCGATCGCGTGCTCAGCATGGAGCTGTCGGAAGAGCAGCGACGCCAGGCCGAAGAGGGCGCGGAGTACGAGACCGCGCTGACTCGCGCCAATGCTCGCCAGCGTGGAGCAACCCGTCGCGGGGCCGCGGGTCAGGCGCAGCTCGACAAGCTGCAGCAAGCAACGCGCCGTGTCATGGAGCAGCTCAAGGCGGCCGCGTCTCCCGAGGCCGCCACCGAAGTGGCGGCCAAGGCGGCAGCCGCAGAGAAGGTCGTGCCCAAGGTCGGCGCCAACGATTCCTGCCCGTGTGGATCGGGCAAGCGCTACAAGAAGTGCCACGGCAAGAAGAAGTCGGCGTAGCCGTCGTCGGTCGCGGCCTAGGCTGATGAGGCGGTCGCGCGAGGGTCGTCGTGCGACCGCGAGGCCGCCGACGGCTGCACGCTTGACGCCTGCGCACCGGGTTGCGCGCCCTTCGAATCAGCCACATTCGAGCCGTTGTGGGGCTTGGACTGATAAGATGGTGGCGTGGACTACTGGCTTCGTATTCGGAAGTTGCCCTTGGCGTTGCTGCTGCTGACGGGCTGTGCGGGGGGCGAGCCGAGCAATCCGTTCAGCACCTCGGCCTCGGCCTCCAACACCTTTGGCCCCGGCGACTCGGGTACCGACACCAGCGGCGGGGATTCGGGCCAGGGCACCATCGACCCCGATACCGGGGTGATGACCGGCAACAACGATGGCACCAGCGGCACGGGTCCCGATCCCACGGGAGACTCGGGCCCCGATCCCGACACGGGTGATTCGACGGGTCCAGGGTGTGTGCCCAGCGAAGAGACTTGCGACGGCACCGACGAGGACTGCGACGGGGTCGAGGACAATGGCAACCCCGGTGGTGGCATGGCCTGCGACACGGGCATGGACGGCGAGTGTTCGGCCGGCCAGACCGCTTGCCTGGCGGGCGCCGTCAGCTGTGAGCCGATCAACGTGGCCTCGGTGGAGGTGTGCGACAACCTCGACAACGACTGCAACGGCGTCGTCGACGATGGGGATCCGGGCGGTGGCGCACCGTGTGACACGGGCATGCTCGGCGTGTGTTCGGCCGGCGTCAACGAGTGTCAGGGGGGCGCCATCATCTGCGAGCCCAATACCCTGCCGTCGGCCGAGGTGTGCAACAACATCGACGACAACTGCGATGGAATCCCCGACGATGGCAACCCCGGAGGTGGGGGAGCGTGTCTGACCGGGATGCCCGGAATCTGTGACCCAGGCACCAACGCGTGCGTGGGTGGGGCCATCGTGTGCCAGCAAAACGTCCCCGCCGCGGCGGCCGAGACGTGCGGCAACGGCCTCGACGACGATTGCAACGGCATGGCCGACGACGGCTGCGGCGGGGGTAACTGTCCGTTCAGCCTGTGCGACTCGCCTGGAATTCCGCAGGTGGCTGGCTGTGATCCCTGCGTAGATCAGGTGTGTACTGTCGATCCGTTCTGCTGCAGCAACCAGTGGGACTCGCTGTGCGTGGGCCAGGTGGAGACCGTCTGCATGCGTGCCGACTGTGTTGGAGCCGGCTGTGCTCACCTGGTGTGCGACCAAGGGGTAGCGCTCGTGGTCGGGTGTGATCCCTGTGTGGACCTGGTGTGTGCCGCCGATCCGTTCTGCTGCAGCAACTCGTGGGACGGGCTGTGCGTGGGCGGTGTGCCGACCCAGTGCATGCTCAACTGTCCGGCGGCGCCGTAGCCCGCCGACGCTCCGGGGGCCGGCCGCGCCTGGACGCGGCCGGTCGACACTGGCGGCGGCTCGGTACGCCGGGGCTCACGGCCGCGCCGGGGCCATGTCGACGCGCCACAGGCCATTGTGCTCGCCCCGTCGGGTGGATTGCACAGACGTGTGTCAGCGAAGCACGGCGTCGAGCACGTCGCGAACCTCTGCCACCGAGCGGTCGAAGGCCTCGTGGTCGAGCCCGTGCCCCAGGCGTGCACGCAGCAGGTCCACCAGCTGCGCGGCCCGCTTGGCGTGGGTGGCTCCGCGCGGTCGGTCGCCTTCGGCCAGCGCGAGCGTGGCCAGTGCGAGCTCGGAGCGCCACAGGTGGGACGAGTCCATCGCGCCGAACAGCTCGCTGGCGCGTTCCAGGCTCTCGGCGGCCGCGGTGAGATCGCCACGCAAGGTCTGGCCGAGTCCCAGCTCGAGCAGGGCCACTCCCTCCCACGCCCCGCGCCCCATGGTCGCGCACAGCTCTCGCCCGGCATCGAGCACCTTGAGCGCATCGTCTTGGCTGCCCTGCGCTCGCAGGATACGGCCCAGATTCACCCGCGCATCACCTTCGGAGGCCAGGTCCTTGATCTCGAGGAAGATCGCCAAGGCCTCGCGGGCGCGGGCCTCCGCCTCCTCGTGCGCGTTCATGAAGTAGCGACAGCTGGCGAGGTTGTGCAGCTCGATGCCCTCGCGTCGGCGCAGCGAGAGGCTGCGCGCCATCTCGAGCGCGGCCTCGAGGTGCTGGATGGCTGCGGCCAGGTCGCCGCCTTCGAGGTGCAGCAACGCGAGCGCACTGATGGCTCGGTAGACGGCCTTTTGATCGTCGGCTGTCTGCGCCAGCTGTCGTGCGTCTTGGGCCAAGGTGTAGGCGCGATCGAACGCACCTTGCGTGGCGTAGACCGAGGCCAGCTCGGCCATGGCCATCGAGGTGATGGGCGCGAGCGTGGGATCGCCAGCGTCGAGGATCGGCTCGAGCAGCACGGCCGCGTTGTCGAGCTGGCCACGGGCGGCGGCTGCCCGAGCGGTACGGAGCCGCGCGTCGAACTCCCGCGGACGGTCCGACAGCTCTTCCGCCAGCTCGATCGCCATCTCGCCCAGCTCGACCGCGACTTCCAGGAGTCCGCGTCCCAGCTGGCAGCCCGACAGCAGCAGCATGATGTCCAGCCGCTGCGCCGAGGATGTCTCGGGGGCGCCGTCCTCCAGCTCGGTGGCCTCGAGGGCTCGCTGGAGCACCACGTCGGCATCTTCGAGTCGGCCAATACGGACGTACAGCAGCCCGGTGAGACGATCGAGCTCGACGGCGCTGGCACGGGGAACGGTGTGGCCCTGTGCGCTCAAGGCTTCTGACGCGTGGAGGGCCCGCCGCAGCGACAGCTCGGCGTGGTCGTGATCGTAGCGGGCGAGGGTGTCGACGGCTGCACGAAGCCCCCAGCGCAGGGTGCCCTCGTGATCCTCGATCGCGTGGTAGTGGTAGCACAGCACCCGCGCGATGCGGTCGGCTCCGTCTTCGCCGTGGATGGCGAGCAGGGCATCGACCACCTTGCGATGCAGCCGTCGTCGTCTTCGGCGACTGAGCCCGTCGTAGAGCACGCTCCGCAGCGTGGTGGTGTCGAAGCGAAAGTCCGAGCCTGGCGATCGGCACTGCTCGCTGAGCAGGTTGCGCTTGGTGGCGCGCTCCAGCTGGGCCTCGAGCTCGTCTTCGTCGGCGCCCATGGCCTGCTGCAACAGCTCGAACCGAAACTCCTCACCCACCACACACGCGGTCTGGAGCACCCCGCGCAGGTCTTCGTCGAGCCCGGCGAGCTTGGCTGCGACCACGCTGTGCACCGTCTGTGGCAGCGCGACCTCGTCGAGCGGGGCGCACGAATAACCCTGGGCGTTGCGCTGGATCCGGCGCGTCTGGACCAGCTGCCCCACCACCTCGGCGAGGTAGTACGGGTTGCCGCTGGTCGCATGCTCCAGTCTTCGCACGTCCTGCGGGCGAATGCGGATGCCGGGGAAGCAGGCCTGAAACCACGCTCGGACCTCGCCGATCGCGAACCCCGACAAACGGATGGTGTTGAGGCTGCGTTGATGGCCCAGCCGCCCCAGCCATGCGCTCAGCTCCTGTGCCTCGTTGGCCCCGGTCGTGAGGGCAGTGCCCACCAGCATCACTGGTGTGTCGAGGGCGCGCGGGAGGTAGGCGAGGAACTCGAGGTCGAGCCCGGTGCTCCACTGGAGGTCGTCGACCGTGATCACGAGCGCACGCCCCTGGGTTCGCTCGGCGAAGCCCTGGGTGAGCTTGGAGAATGCGCGCCACTTGTCTTGGCCCAGATCTTCGATGCCGTGGGCGCCCGATCGGCTGCCGCTCTTGCCCCGAGCGGAGACCTCGGAGGAGTGCGCCGACAGCATCCACAAGAAGGTCTCGTAGGGTGGAGGCTGGTCGCCTTCGTAGGAGAAGAATCGTCCACGGAGGGTCACCGCGCCCTGGCTGCGCGCC
>JAHZJA010000749.1 GCA_022601155.1 Deltaproteobacteria bacterium
CTGCCGGCCGTTCGCTGAGCCTGCGCTCGGGCGATGTGCCGGTGCAGGCGAGACCCGGCACTGCGGCCAGGGACTCGCTGCGGTTCGCCTCCCTAGGGCCGTGTGAAGGCGCGACGGTGCGCCTCGACATTGGCTCGGAACGCACAGCCCTCGAGGTGATCGTTGACCATCCCCATCGCCTGCATGAACGCGTAGCTGGTGGTCGGCCCCACGAAGCTCCACCCTCGGGCTCGCAAGTCCTTGCTCAGCGCCGTCGATTCGTCTGTCTTGGTCAGCTTCATCGCTGCCGCGTGCGTCATGCGCTTGGGCCGAGCCTTGGCCGGAGGCTCGAACCTCCACAGGTACGTCCCCACCGAGCCGTACTCGTCGGCGAGAGCACAGGCTCGCTTGGCGTTGTTGATCGTGGACTCGATCTTGCCGCGGTGTCGCACGATGCCCGCGTCGCCGAGCAGCCGCTCCACGCTGCGCTTGTTGAAGCGGGCGACCTTGGCAAAGTCGAACCCGGAAAACGCACGCCGAAAGTTGTCGCGCTTGCGCAGGATCGTCAGCCAGCTGAGGCCCGACTGGAAGCCCTCGAGGCAGATCTTCTCGAACAGGCGATGATCGTCGTCGACCGGGAGCCCCCACTCGGCATCGTGGTACTCGCAATAGTCTTCGCGGTCGCCGGGCCACCAGCAACGCACGACCCCGTCTTCGCCTCGCTTGAGGCCCTTGGCCAGTCTCGAGCTCGCCACGGCCTCGACGGTATCATCGCTGCGGGTGCTCGGAGAGCCACTGGTCGAGTTCTTCGACGCGCTTGCTCCACTCGCCGCCCGACTGATCGTACAGGGTCCGGGCCTGGGTGAGCAGCGCGCGAGCACGAGCCCGCTCGCCCAGCTCCCACACCACCAGACCCAAGCCGTACTTGCTGTCGGCCAGCTCGAGAGGCTCGCCGCCCGCCGCCTCGCGCAGCTCGATGGCGCGCTCGAACAACGGGACGGCCTCGGGCAGCTGGCCGCGTCGCTCGTGGATGCGGGCCAGCTCGGCCAGCGACAGCGCCATGTCGACGTGGTCCTTGCCCAGCGTGCGCTCGAGTACGGCGATCGACTCCAAAACCAGGTGCTCGGCCTCGTCGAGCTTGCCGTCGTTGGCGAAGGCCATGGCGAGGTTGGTCCGCAGGATTCCCGTGGTGGGGTGCTCGGAGCCAAACACGCCCTCGAACAGGACCATCGCTCGACCGTAGATCTCCTGCGCCTTGCCGTGCTCGCCCATCTCCACGTAGAGCACCCCGAGGTTGTTGAGCAGGTTCCCCACCAGAGGGTCGGCGTTGCCGTAGATCTCCTCGCCGAGCCTGAGCGCTTGGGTGTATGCGGTCTCGGTCTCCGCCAGGCGCCCGGCGCGAAACAGCACCACGCCCAGGTTGGTGTGCAGGTGCACCAGCTGGGGGCTTCGCTCGCCGCCGTTGGCCCGCACGTAGGTGATGCCCTGGTTACAGGCCTGCAGCGCCGCCTCGATCTGTCCCGCGTAGCCACGCACGTGGCACATGGTGTTGAGCACCCGCACCACCCGCGGATGACCTTCGCCGTAGTTGTATTGTTCGCGGGCGAGGGCGTCTTCGAGGGCTTCGAGCGACTCGTCGTAGCGGCCGAGGTTGGCCAGCGACAGACCGATGTTGAGCAGCACCCCGCCGTGGGTGGGGTCATCGCCGCGGCCGTGATCCTCATCGAGCGCCAAGCTGGCGCGGAAGTGGGTGAGGCCGCCGGCAAAGTCGCCGTGGTGGTGGGCCACGCGGCCGCGGGTGTTCTCGAGGGTCGACTCGAGCTGGTTGGTGCCGTCGTTGCTGCGCTCGACTGCGACCTGGGCCAGGTCGAGCCAGCGATCGGCCTCGGTGAACTCGCCGCGCCGGGCGACCGAGCCGGCCACGCCCATCGCGGCCTCCGCCACCACGACGTCGTGCTTGGCGGCGAGGGCTGCGGTGTAGGCAGCATCGAGCGCCGCCTCGACCGGCTTGGGATCGCCGTCATCGTCGAGGGCGAGCGCGAGCGCGAGCTTGGCTTCGGCTTCCGACCAGCGCTGGCCCGTGCCCTCGGCCAGAGCGACCGCAGCTCGGGCGGCGTCGAGAGCCTCGCTCCGACGACCGGCGTTCAGGGCCACGCGCGCCTGGGAGATCACGGCGTCGATCCGCTCCCGTTGGCGTCGGGCCTCGGGGTCGGCGGGCATGGTCGAGCGGCGCTCTTCGTCGCAGGCCGCGTCGAGCTCCAGCGCACGGGCGGCCTCCACCGCATGCTGGACGACCTTGTCATCGGCCTGGCTGAGGACGCCGACGAGGCTGTGCAACTCCTGGTAGCGACGGTGCAGACACAGCATGCGATCGTCGACGGCTTCACCTGCGGCGAGGGCCTCGCAGGTCTCGTGCTGCGCGGTGAGCCACGTCTGTGCGACCCCGTCCACGTGGGCTCGCACTCGGGTCCACGTCTGCGGGGCATAGCCGAGCCCGGTGGCCACGAAGGCGTCCTCGATCTGGTCCTGCTGTGCGGGACCCCAGGCGCGCTCCAGCCGACGCTCGTGCTGGGCGCAGTAGTCTTCGGTCAGGGGGATCGAGGGCCAGGCCACCACGGCGGTCGCGGTCGCCACCGTCGCGGGTAGCACCACCCACGCGACGCGCCGCGGCCAGTAGATCGCCCGCCGCATGGCCCGCAGCAGCGCCCGCATCGATGGATGGCGCAGCTCGGAGTCGACCGACAGACCCTTCCACAGGGCAGCTCGCAGACCGCGAGGTACCCGGGGCAGGGCGGGGGGCGCTTCGATCTGGCCGTTTTCGATCGCGATGGCGAGGCTGGCCATCGTGTTGCCGAGGAACGGGCGTCGTCCCCACAGCATTTCGTATAGCGAGACACAAAACCCAAATTGGTCGGCACGCGGATCGGGCGGAGCGCCCTGCAGCGCCTCGGGGGACATGTACGCGGGCGTGCCCACCAGAGCACCGCTGCGGGTGAGCGTGGTGTCGAGCACGGGGTGATCGAGATCGCTACCCTGCAGCTGGTTGGTCTCGCTCAGCGTCCGCTCGCGATCGGAGGGATGGGCCTCTTCGTAGCCACGAGCCTGGCCAAAGTCGGTGACCCGCGGCCGGCCGTCGTGCCCGACGAGGACGTTGCGCGGCTTGAAGTCGCGGTGCACGAGCCCCGCGGAGTGGGCGGCGGCCAAGCCCTCGCCTGCGGCCAGCATCACCCGAACCACCTCGCGCCAGCTCGGCTTGCTCGTCTCGCGCCAGGTGGCGAGGTCGGAGCCTTCCACCAGCTCGGTCGCCATGAACACCCGACCCTGGTAGGTGCCCACGTCGTGCACGCGGATCACGTTGGGGTGGGTCAGTCGCGCGAGCGCCTGCGCCTCACGCTTGAGTCGAGCGTGGTCGGCGTCGCCGGCCACCTCGCGATAGAGGAACTTGAGCGCGACCTTGCGGTCGAGCTTGGGATCGAAGGCCGCGACCACCACCCCCGATGCACCGCGGCCCAGCGTCGACAGCACCGTGTAGCGGTCGACGACCGTTCCGCTTTCGGGGGCGAAGCTCTCGTCGCGCTCGCCCCCGGGGACCGTCGAGTCACCCGACCACGATTGACTCGCGGTCGAGCTGTCATGCAGATCGTCGCTCACCCTGCGGCGGGAGTATACGTGTTGTCCGCGCCGGGCTGGTGTCACAGGCGCTGCTACGACGGGCGTGGTGCCGAGACGCCACCAGCGGACCCCTCGCACGGCGCCGGGGCCAGGCGGTCATCCTGCGTCGCGCGACGCGGCGAGGGGGTTTGGTCGGGCGGTGTCAGCTGTCAACGAAAGGGGTAGCCGGGTACGTCCAGCTCCAGGCGCATCACGCTCGGGCTGAGGTTGTTGGGAAAGAACGGAAATGAAGCGTTGGTGATGTACAGGCCAAAGCGATCGGACAGCCGACCGAACGCGGTGGCCGTGGGTCCGTCGAGGCCGTCTGCGATCGTCAGCAGCACTTCGGACTCACCGTCGGGATACACCGCGACCACCGTGTTGAACGGATCGGTGGTGCAGTAGGCGGTGCCGTACAGATCGAAGGCGAAGTCGTCACAGCCATTTTCGAGCGTCGCGTGCACTCGCGGCACGCCTGGGGTCTGGCCCCACTCGATGGGGAACGCGATGAGCTGGCCCGTCGAGGAGTTCGCGACGTACAGCTCGTTGCCATAGAACTGCAGTCCATTGGGTCCGGGTGCTCCGATCGCCGTGGGGACGGGATCGAGCAGCGGGTCTTCGACCCAGATCTCCGCGGGGCCGCCGAACGCCGAGGTCCGCCAGATGCGTCCTGTGCTCGAATCGCTGACGTACAGCTGGCCAAAGCGATGCGCGATGCCGTTGGGGAGTGCATCGGGGGGCAGGTTGGCGACCAGAGCCGTCGCGCCCGTCCACGGCGACACCCACCACACGCCGCGGTCGGCCGCCTCGCACGCCGCAACGTTCACGTACAGGCCCCACGGGGTGATGGTGAGCGCGCCCATGATCGCGATGAAGTTGGTGCACGGCTCGAGCGGGGCGCCGATGGGAAGCACCGCGAGGGTGTCGACCTGTCCGTCTGGCGCGATGCGGCTGATCTCACCGGTCAGCGCGAGGCTGACGTAGCGATTGCCCCAATAGTCGGTCGCGATCGACTCGGGGGTTTGCATCGCCGCTGCGTCGTAGGAGGCGACGATTTCGGGGGCAGCGACAGGACCGGACGCGCTGGCGGGGACGGGCAGTGCCAGCGCAATCAGGAGACCAATAGACGATGTTAGCTTTGTTTGCTTCATGAGCCAGACGCCTTCGGGGGGTAGGAGGCCGAGTCACGCCAAACGCGAACTATTCGACGTGTATTCGAATATCGAATGGCACGAAAGTGCCACTTAACATGATGTACTAAACATATTTTCAATAACCATATAGTTGGCGATTCACGTAGTCAACCGAGACTCGGCAATGAATCGAGATGCGTGGGATCGCTCAGTCGACTGCCCCATCGCATCGGCGGCGTGGGTCGCCCCATCGTGGTGTGGCGGCGCCCCGAGGCACACCCGCTGACGAGATCGAGATCGCGACCGCGGTGATTCACCATCACGACCGGCCGCCCGGTTTGATTGATCGTCGTAGACAGCTGGCAACGGGTGCGGTCATCGGCGATCACGGCCGGCGATCACGGTGGGCGCCATCACGCTCGTGCGCTCGGGATCGTCGCCCCGCCGGTACGCGTCGGCGATGCGTTGCGCAACGCAACGGACCTGCCGTCGTGCGTCGATGGACCTCAGTCCAGGATCTGAAACGCGTGCGAGGCAAGCTCGACGCCATCGGGAGAGATGACACGCACCGTCCAGCTGCCGCGATAGCTGCGGCGCAATCGGAGGCCGGCGCGGGTGCGGTACCCGTGCGAGGCCCCAACATGGACGAACGCTCGCCGTACGAGGCGACCATCTCGTTCCCAGCGGACCTGCACCTGTTGCTCGACCCGGTGGTGGACGACGCGAAAGCAGACATGAGCGATGTCGTCGTCGCGAACGGAGAACTTGCCGACGGGCCCCACGCACGAGCCCGCGTCGTACTGCGTGCCCATGTTGATGCGGTCGACGTGCATCGCCTTGGATCCGACGCCCCCGACGGGGCCGCGATCCTTGACGCTGTGGGGTAGCTTGCGTAGCGCGAGTGCGTTGTTGGGCGATGTGCCAGGTGGCGTCGCCTTGCGGGCCTGCGTGGTCGGTACTGGCAGGGGCTCGCGCGGTGTCGAGCGGTGGTCGACGGTCGTCGGAGGGATCGCGGCTCGTGGGGTCGGGGCGAGCGCGTCGAAGGTGGGGTCGGGGGCAGGCGCGGCCGTCGGCTGCGAAGGCCCGACCGCGACTGCGGCGGCCTTGGGCTGTACTTGGGTCTTGGCACTCGGCGTCGGCGCGGGAGCGTCGTCGCCACCGCCCCACCACAGCGCCGCTGCCACCAGTGCGGCCAGGCCCAGAGCCAGCGGCGCCAGGCGGTTGCCGTCGTCACGCCCGTCCAGTCGCATACCGCGAGCGCCGCGGGTCTTCGCGACCTGGCGCCATGCGCTTCGCGCGGCCTGCGGATCGAACGAGTACGTCCGCGAGGGCGGCTCGCGCAGTACGGGCGTCGATGGCTGGATCCGGGTGCGGGGTCGACCCGATCTCGGCTTGGGCAGGGGCAGAGGCATGGACGCGGATCGGGGAGCGACGCGGAGGCCGTCCTCGCGAATCGTACGAGGTCGGGCAGCGCAACGCCAGCAACTGGAGGGCACGGCGATGCGCCACGGGCTGCCGTCGAGAGGGGTGCTGCGACGGGTTGGGGGCTGAGGTATCCGCGGCGGGCGCACAGATCGTTCGCCCCGCCACGAACGGTGGCCCGGGCGCATCCGTGAGATGCGCCCGGGCCGGGTGGGCCGCGTCGGCCCTCATTGCGGTGATGGTGGTGCCGCCGCATACGGCAACGGCGGTGTCGGGTGGGTGGTGGCCGTGGGTGATGGCGGAGGGTCCTCGTCGTCGAGCGCATCGAACTCGTCGCGAAGGAAGGCCTCGGCTCGCTCGTGACGGACGCTGCGATCGAGCCTTCGGCGGATCACGATCATTCCCAGCACCACCAGGCCGAACAGTCCCCCCGCCACGATCGCGGCGCGGCCCATCTTGTGGCGCTTGAGCTCGACCTCGCCGCGCAACGCTCTTCGGCGCAGGTCCTCGCCTCGCATGTAGTAGGCGCCCACGTGGCGGAGGTCGCCGTCCGTGCGTGCGTCGAATCGGTGCCGGGTGACGACGTCGATGTCGGCCGGAGCGTAGTGGCCGACCTGCGCGATGAGGCCGAGCGAGGGGTCGGGGGTGAAGCTGAGGCTCGGGCTGAGCACCACTCGATGGATGCTTCGTCCCACCGGGACGGGTACCGGCAATACACCGGTCCGACGGACATGGTCCCAGGGCACGCGAGTCTCGATGGAGTACAGGCCGTTGCCGTCGGTCGACAGGTTCAGGGCGGAGACGGAGCCGTCGGCGGCGTGTTCGATCGTGGCACCCACCACCTCCGTGGCGGCGGGTAGGGGAGCCGCCAGGTCGACGTCTCCATCGACTGGTCCGCTCAGGGACCACCGGCTGTGGACGACCACGGTGGCGTTGTCCAGGGTCACCTCGTGCAGGCCCCACTCGACGGCGTCTTGGGGGGCGGCCCACGAGACCCGGGGCAACAGCAAGGACATCAGGATGAATGCCGCCGCCCCAGCCCAGTGCAGGGCGGCGTTGGAGTTGTGCGAGCGCATGGCGGTGCTCCTGGTAGGTGAGGGGCGGTTAGCGAGCGATGACCCCGTCGACGCCACCCTCGAAGATCGTGGCTTCGGGAAGGATGGGCGACGCGAGGGCGACCAGCTGCAGCAAGCACGCGGCGTTCATCACCAGCATCACCACGATGGGCAGGGTGAGCGAGGACGGCATGGTGTCGACCTTGCGGCGACGCTGGGTGGCGCGCACGAACACGAACCCACCCACGGCGAGGGCGAGGAACGACGAGCCCATGCCGAGGAAGGGTCCGGCCCACGCACTGGTGTGGTAGTAGAGCGCGACCACCGGGGCCAGTACGCCCATCACCAGCGAGCCGCTGAAGACCGCGGTGACGAACGAGAACATCAGGTCCGAGGCGCGGTAGTCGGCGCCGCTGATGCGCAGCGCCAGCAGGCCGGCCGGGGCCGAGCACAGCGCGCTCAGCAAGATGATCATCGGGACCTTGTAGATGTTGGCGATCGCCAGGCCCAGCGATGCACTTCCGACGGCCAGTCCCCACAAGGCGACGAAGACCAGCGACAGCAGGCCGGCCGTGAGCATCAGCTGCGAGCGACGGGCTCGCCCTTCGCCCTGTTCGACCGGGCGACCGGTGATCATGTGGAGGAGCGTGGAGAAGGTCGAGGTGACGTTCGACATCGGAAGCACTGTTCGCGACCGGCGTGGACGGGATGTGCTGTGCCAGTGGAACGACGGTGGAGCGGGTGTGAAAACGGAGTGAATCGCCCCCGAGGGCGCGATTTGGCCCCCGACCGCGGGCAAATCCATCCCAAACGGGCTCATGACGGCGGGAGTTGGAATCGATTGGCGGAGGCGTCCCACCTGCCTGGCGTGCGACCCCACCGTTCATTTCTGCGGTCTCCCCTCGACGCCCATCGATCGGGTGGGTGACCGTCGTCGCTGTGTTCCTGACGACTTCGGCCCACGCGGGGGTGCCGCAGCGCACCCTCGACCCCGAGCTACGGTCGGGCCCCGCGACGAGTCGACCCACCGACCACCTCTCCGCCGTGGTGCGGCTGGGTTCGCCCACCGCTGCGTTCACCCGCATCTCTTCCGCGCAGGCAGATGGTGGCGCGTGGTCCTGGATCGACCGATGGCGACGGCGTGTTCACCCCCGGGGGCCGATGGCGTCGATGCAAGCCTCGACCGGCAGCCTCGGGGCCAATGAGGCCCCGCGCCTGCTGGGCTACGGCTACACGCTCAACCGGCAGCAGGTCGGCTTCGAGGGCATGTTCGAAACGGCTTGGGACCACCTGTACCTCGACCTCGATGGCAACGGGATCCGTGGCGACGGCACGTCCTCGCGCTTCAACGATGGCTCACCAGGCAACGGGGAGGAACCCGGGTGGCCTATACGCCTGTAGAGCGCCGACGATCGCCCCCGGGCGGCTCCAGCGGCAAGACCAGCGCGAACGTACTGCCCTCCCCCGGAGTCGAATGGACCGTGGCCCGGCCGCCGTGCGCGGTGGCGATCGCCTTGACCAGCGCCAGTCCCAGCCCCGTGCCACGACGCCCTTGCCGACGGGTGAAGAACCGATCGAACACGTGGGGAAGATCCGCCTCGGCAATCCCTGGCCCGTCGTCCTCCACCTCGAGCCGCACGCGGTTGCCCGCCCGCCGGACACGAACCTGAACATGGCCCTGTTCACCCGCGAACGAGGCCGCGTTCTCCACCAGGTTGCGTAGCGCGGTCTCGAGCCGACCAGACACGCCAGGGACGACCAGATCCTCGGTCTCGTGGGTCAGCTCGACGTTGGCATGTTCTTCTTGGGCCGCGATCGTCTCCACCACCCCACGCACCAAGGCTCCCAGGTCCACGTCGCTTCGATCTTCGCCCACCATGCCGGCCTCGGCGCGCGCGAGCTCGAGGAACTGGGTCACCAACGCATCGAGTCGGCGGCTGCTGTCACGCAAGACGCGAGCGAGCCTGGCGGTGCGCTCGGGCGAAGACGGTCGGTCGCCGGGTGCGGTCGCCAACGACTCGGCGCAGGCCCGGACGGCGGCGACCGGGTTCTTGAACTCGTGGGCGAGGTCGGCGACGAACGCCTCGTTTTGTCGAGCCCGGTCCCGCAGCGCGGCCAGCAGCTGATTGAACGCCGCGGCCAGGTCGCCGATCTCGTCCTCGCGCTTGAGCTGCAGACCCTCGGGCGAGACGGCCTTGACCTGATCGAGCGCCTGCACCCGCAGGCCCTCCAGCGGCCGAACCATGCGCCAGCCCAGCCACCAGCCGAGCGCCAGGGCCCCCACGGCCACGAACAACGTCAGCTTGAGCAGGGCAAAGCGCAGATCGTACAGCGCTCGGATTGCGCGGCGGTGCGCCTGCTGGGCATAGACCAGGCCCAAGACCTCGCCGTCGCGGCGAATCACCTGCGCGCCCTGGCACACCAGCAGCGTTCCCTTGGCCCACGTCTCACAGTCGGTCGCGTGACCATCACGGCGGGCCCTCGCAGCCACCGGTCGCTGCATCGGCGCAGGCTGCTCGTCATCGGCAGCCAGCAGCGCGGTCTCATCCTGCGGTCCGAAGAACAGGTCCTCCAGCGCGGTGACGGTGCGGGTGGAGTCGGCATCCGCCATCACGGTGCCCGTGGGATCGAGCAGGCGTAGCCGAACGCGATGGCGCCGCGCCACCTTGCGCATCACGGGCTCGGGGTTGACCAGGGCGTCGGGGTCGGACAGCAGCCGCTTGACCAGATCGCCTGCGGCCTCCTCGGTGGTGCGCTGCATCTCCGGCTCGCTGCGGATCTCCAGTGCTCCCACGATGGCGACGACCGACAGCGGAGCAAACGCGACCACCACCGCGACCATGAAGGCCCGGAACCGAAGAGAGCGAAGCCAGTAGCGCCAGGGTCTCCGGTCGCGTCCTTTCACCGAGAGGCCTTCCAGCGGTAGCCGGCCCCCACCACGGTCTCGATCGCGTCGAATTCGGCGTCGATCGACTCGAGCTTGCGCCGCAGCCTTCTTACATAGGTATCGATGATCCGCTCCGCGACCACACTGTCATCTCCGCGGATCCGGTCGAGCAAGGAGGGGCGGCTGCACACCACGCCGGGCCGCGACGTGAGGGCCTCGAGCAAGCGGAACTCGGTCACCGTGGTGGTGAGCGTGTGCTCGTCGTAGCGCACTTCGAGCCGGTCTGCGTCCAGGTGGAGTCGTCCGGCCGTCTGGGTCGCTCCAAACGCACCTCCACCCGAGCGCTGGGCCTCGCGCCGCAGCAGGGCAGCAACGCGAGCCAGCAATACCCGCGTGGAGAACGGCTTGGTCACGTAGTCGTCGGCGCCCAGCTCCAGGCCGAGGGCTTCGTCGATCTCGCTGTCGCGGGAGGTCAGCAGCACCAGTGGCGTCGCGTTGCCCGACTCGCGCAGGCGTCGGCACAACGAGAATCCATCGATGCCGGGCATGTTCACATCGGACACGATGGCGTCGGGTCGTTGCCCCTCGGCCTTGGCCAAGCCCTCGGCGCCGTCGGGCGCGGTCAGGACCTCGTGCTGCGCGTCCTCGAAGGCGAGGGCGAGTACATCCAGCAAAGCGGTGTCGTCGTCGATGAGTAGGACGCGGGCCATGGGGTCACGTGCACGGGGCGGTGCGAGCTCCCGCTGGTCGAGTATACGCGGCGCAGCGCTGTCGGTCGTTTCTCGGCGACCGACGTGCCGTGTATGGTGCGTGTCGCCGATGTCCGATGCTCCCCGGCTCTACGCGATCTTGGCGCGCAGCAGCGAAACGGCGGTGGTCTTTCGCCGCGGGCCCACCAAGCAGGTGCAGCTGTGGCGCTGGCATCGGCGGCGCGACGAGTTCGAGCGGGGGCAGTGGCTGGCCGGCCGGGTGTACGAGCGGCGCTGCGATCTGTCGCCGGACGGGACCTTGTTGGTGTACTTCGCGGCCAAGTACAAGGGTCCCTATTCCACGTACACGGTGATCAGCCGGCCGCCGTACTTCACCGCGCTTGCGCTGTTCCCCAAGGACGACACGTGGGGAGGCGGCGGCCTGTTTGCGGGACCGCGGAGGCTGTCGCTCAACCATCGAGCTCCCGAGCAGATGCAGCTCGCGGATGGATTC
>JAHZJA010000750.1 GCA_022601155.1 Deltaproteobacteria bacterium
CGTCGAGCGCAGCGATGAGAGCCGCGCTTCCGCGGGAACCCTTCAGCTCGCGATGCAATCGCTCGGCGAGGGCCGTCATCTCCAGTCCGCCCTCCCAACGATCGAGCACCGAGCAAGCAATCGTCGCCGCGTCGTGGGCCTCGGGGCCATGGCCCGAGGCGTCGAACACCGCGAACACGGGGCACCCGTTCCACTCGCCCTGCCACACGGCGTCACCGTTGTGGGTCTCCCCCGGGTAGGGGCGGGAGCGGTGCGCGAGGTCGAGCCTCACAGGTGCAGCTCCGCCTCTACACGCGTGCCCGACTCGTCGCTGACGATCTGGAACTCGTCCATCAAGCTCTTGACGCCGAGGATGCCCTTGCCCAAGCCGGTGCGGCTCTTGTAGGTGCCAGCCAGGACCTCGGAGAGGTTGGCGATGCCCGGTCCTCGATCGACCGCGCACACCCGAAGCCCCCGCATCTGATCAGTGAGCGGGCTGAGCTCGATCTCACCCTGCCCCGCGTACTGCACGATGTTGCGCGCCAGCTCGCTGACCACGGTGGTGAACTTCTGGGCGGCAAAGCTTCGTGCGCCCATCTTCTCGGCCAGCGAGCGCGCGACCTGTCGCGCCAGGCTCATGTCCGCCTCGGAACGAAGCTCGACTTTGACCGCGACGGGCTGCTCGGGCGTGAGGACCTCGCGAAGCTCCCCGACCGCAGTGGCCACCTCCCCGTCGGTGGTGAAAAGTCGCAGGCTCGTCTCGAGCGCTGCGGCCAGCCGGGGGTACGCCGAGGCGTCCTCGAGCCGAGCGTCGATCCCGACCTTCTTGATCGCACGGCGCAGCGTCATCTCGGAGTGCAACCGAGACATGTAGCGGCCGAGGACGTCGAGGATTCGCTGTTTCATCCGGCTCGATCTCGACGGCGCTTCCGTGCGATCACCGTGGTGCCCACCGTGGGGTAGGAGCAAATCTCGACTTCGTCCATCAGGCGCTGTACCGAGCCGAGGCCTGCACCCAGACCATCGCGAACGGGGCTCGCGGCGCTGTGGCGCCGGCCACGGCTCACACCGTCTTCGGCCGCGTGGGTGAGGTTCTCGATGCCAGGGCCCTGGTCGATCGCGCGCAGCTCGATCCCTTGCTCGACCGTCCGAATCTCGATGCGACCACCCCCACCATGGCGCCAGCAATTGCTTGCCAGCTCTCCTGCGGCTAGGCCGATCTGGGCCCCCACGACGTGCGCGAAGCCGAGTCGTGTCGCGTAATCTTTAGCCAGGCTACTGACCACCAAAGGGTCGGTATCGGAGGCCACCGGCACCGATATCGTGTCCAAGTCAGCCCCACCCTAGCACCCGTACGGGGCGTCGCGAAGGGGTGCCGACGTCGGTCGAGGGGCGAATAGTGGGCCGGTGTCCCACGCCGGCCCACTGGCCGGACGCACCACGGGTCCGTAGCGGACCGGTCTGCGCCACACAAAAGAGGACGAGCCATCTGGCCCGCCCTCTTGGTGGTCATCCGGTGACCCGAGTCTCAGGCGCCCTGCTGTGCGCGCGCCAACCGGTACTGCTCGGCGAGGTCGGGCTGCGAGACCTCGTACATCAGCGCATCCAGAGCGGTGCGATCCATCCCGGCCTCTTCGAGGATCGCGTCGGCCTTGCTCGGGTCGGCCTCGATCTTCTTGGCCAGCTCCGCCGCCTTCACCACGCGGTCGTCGAGCTTGTCCTCGGCCGCATCGGCGTCGTCGGCCGCCTTCGTGTCGGCCGCCTTGGCGTCGGCAACCTTGGCGTCGCCCGCCTTGCCCTTGCCCTTGGTATCGGCGGTCTTGCCCTTGGCGTCACCGGCCTTGCCCTTGGCCGCTGCCTTTCCGTCCTTGGCCGCGTCGCCCTTGTCGCACGCGCCGAGACTCAACGCGCAGCCGATCGCCGTGGTCCATAGAAGTTTGCGGATCATCATCGTTCAGCCCTTCTTTCCCTTCTTGCCCTTGCCCTTGCCCTTGCCCTTGCCGCCGGGGCCCTTGCCCTTCTTGGCATCGTCGTGGGCCTTCTTGGCGTCGCGGCGATCCTTCTTGGCCTTGCCGTGCTCCTTGCCTGCTTCCTTGCGCTCGCCCTTGGCCTCGCCGTGCTCCTTGGCGGCAGCCTTCTGCGCCTCGCGAGCCTTCCGAAGCTCCTCGGCCGCAGCCGCGCGCTCCTCGGGTGTCTCGGCCGCCTCGACCTTCTCGCGGGCTTCTTGAACGTCGCCTCGCGCCTCGCGATGGTCCTCGCGCGCATCCGCCAGATCTTCGCGTGCCGCCTTGTGCTCGCGCTTGGCTCCGCGGTGCTCCTTGCGTGCCTTCTCCAGCTCGGCCTTGCGGCGTCGCAGCTCTTCGCGCCGCCGATCGTGGTCTTCCTTTGCGAGCAGCGAGATCACCTTGCCCGCGCCACGAAGCTTCTTGCGCTTTTCCTTGAGCGCCTTCTTTCGGCGCTTGTTCAGATCGCGAAGCTCATTGATGCGCGCGTCGAGGGCCTTGCGCTCCTCGTCGGTCATGTCCTCGAGGATCTCTTCGCGATCCTTGATCTTCTCGGCGATCTCGCGGGGCGGCACCCCCTTGGCGATCTGCCGCCGGATGAACACGGCCAAGCCCTTGCGCTTGCCCTTGTCCTTGGTCGTCGTGGTCTCGACCAGGATCATGTTGGTGGTGGTGCCCGCACTCAGGCCCGAGTCCTTGGCGGTCGCGATGACGTCGTCGATCTCCTTCTCGTCGACGCCCGCATCTCGGGCATCGGCGGCGACGATGGGAAGGTCGAGGACCAAGAGGATGTCGTCCTGCAGCGCATCGTCGTCGGAGACCTCGACCTCCGTGGCCTTGACGTCTGCGGCGGCTTCCTCGGCCGAGGCTGTCAGCGCGGGCAGTGCCGCGGTGAGGCCCAAAGCGAGGGCCAGGGTGTGTCGAATCATGAGTGCTGCTCCAATCACGTGGTGGGGTCGGTGCATGGGTGAGCCCATTTCAGTGCGCCCATCAAAGGACACGATGAAATCCGTCACCCGAAGCCGAAGCTACGCACGCCGTCGGTAGACGAGCAAGCCCTCTAGTGTTTTTGCTCTGCAAAGTCATGGGCCCAAGACAGGCCCGCGAGGCATCTCGCCCCACTTTGCCGCATCAACGTGGACCGACGACCGAGCTTTGCACCGACTCGGCCCGTACAACGCGTGACCACGACGCATACGCCAACAGCCCCACCGCGCCGACGATCACCGTCGCCAACACGGCCCGTCGCAAACCGGGACGCATCGGCGGAGCCGGACGCAGCTGCTCTTGGGGAAACAAGCCCGAGGCTGCCGCGGGCCGCGGTAGCGTGATCGGTCTAAACGGACGCATCTGCATCGATACGCTTGGCGGGCCGTCGTCGACGGGCGACGGCGAAGGTCCAAGAGAGTCCGACACAGGGGGGTTGGCGGAGTGCAGCATGCGGGCCGAAAAGGCACTTGATGATAGCGCCGCCGATTGCATGAAGCCGCCCCTAAAACGCCGTCATCGACACCGAATCAGCGATCTGTGCGTGGCTTCGCGCGCCGAAACAACGGCCGGTCGTAGGGCGCGCTCGGGGTTCCGCCCACCCGCGATTACCCTTGGCCGTATCTCCCGACATACGCCCCCGCGCGGTTTCGATGGGTCGCCGGGCCCCCACATCCGCAACGATTCAGGACGTGAGATGTGGGGCCGCGACCGAACCGGACGGACGAGCTTCGCTGCCTCGAACCTCGCGCGGTCGAGCGACGCGGGACGGCTCCGTGCCGCGTTGCACTCGATGCGATCCGCCACCATGGGCGGCGCTTCTCCGCGCTCACCTCGATGCAGCACAACGACACGACCCAAGCTCGTCGCGTTGAACTGGTCACGACACGACAACCGCAGAACGAAAGCTCGGCTGTCGGCGAAGGCCTTGTGGACCGGGGTCCTCCGACACGCCACCGTCCGGACGTCGTCATCACGACGCCCTGGCGATGTCATGACGCCAGCCTCGACCTCGTCGTCGACGCGCACGGCGAGCATGAAACGCTCGGCCGCACTCACCATCACGACCACGCTACGGAGCCGGAAGCAGGCAGGTGTATTGGACTGGTGGGGCAAGGGCGGTGTCGTGCTGTTGAGCGAGCCGGAGCGACGAATCACCTGTGGGCAAGACTGACGGCAATGCTCTCAACATGTGCAGCGCGCGGGTACTGGCCTGGCGAGACGACGGCTTCGTGGTCGGGCTGCGGAAGGGCGCCATTCGGCGCTTGCTCAGGGAGACCGATACTCGTCGCCGCCGTCAGTCACGAGCGAAGTGGATCGTCGGGATCTGCATACCCGCGTCCGCGTTGGCCTGGAGCACTGACCTGCTGTATGCGGGGCTTGCCCAGATCCTCATTCCGATCGCCTTGTCGATCGGCATCGCGTTTGGGGTCGCCATCAGGAGGAGGACGTTGCGTTCGCGGTACCGTCGCTGGAATCGGCTGGGTCGATCGCCCGTGAGCGCTCAGAGTGGATGCTGAGCGATGGGGCGGCGCATGCCAGTGGTGTGGCTTGAACGCGCACCGCGGCGCTCGCCACCATCGAAGCATCGCGGCACCGCTCACCGCACGGCCGTCGACTCGAAGCCAACGACGTCCCGACCACTCGAAGGCGATCAGGCGACGAGGGCTCAGCCGCCCTTGCGCAGCTCGGTGAGCACTTGCTTGGCCAGGGCCTTGAGCGTGTCGAACACGCCCTCGCCGCTGGTCGCAATGGCGTCGAACTCGGGAACGCGCGTGGGGTTGAGCGCCTCGCTCAACTCCTCCACGGGTACGGCGCTCGGCAGGTCGCGCTTGTTGTACTGCACGACGTAGGGAAGCTTGTCGAGGTCGTAGCCCTGCTCGGTCAGGTTGTCGCGCAGGTTCTCGAGGCTCTCGATGTTGGCCTCCATGCGCTCCATCTGCGAGTCGGCCACGAAGCACACGCCATCGACCCCCTTGAGGATCAACTTGCGGCTGGCGTCGTAGAACACCTGGCCCGGCACCGTGTACAGGTGGAAGCGGGTCCGGAAACCACGGATCTCACCGAGCGACAGCGGGAGGAAATCGAAGAACAAGGTCCGCTCGGTCTCCGTCGCGAGCGAGATCATCTTGCCCTTCGCGTCAGCCTTGGTCTTGTTGTAGATGTACTGCAAGTTCGTGGTCTTGCCGCACAGTCCCGGACCGTAATAGACCAGCTTGCAGTTGATCTCGCGAGAGCTGTAGTTGATGAACGACACGGGAACCTCGGAATCGGACCAGGCGCGACGCGGCTAGTCGTTGAAGAGGTTGTCGATGTCCTGGTCGGTGATCTCGGCGAACACGTTGACCTGCGGACTCTCGGCCTTCTTGGCAACCTCTTCGAGGACGGCCGCCAGCTCGACGCTGGCCTTCTTGACGCGGAGACGAACCAACCCGTGCGTGGTGCTCTTGTCGAACAACACCACGAGGATGACGCGTCGGCCCACGATCGTCATGTGGACGCTGATGCCCTTGCCCTCGTGAAACTGCCCGTGGAACTCATCTTCTTCGATGAGCTTGGCGATACCGCCGGTGGCAGCCACGTTGCCGGCAACGAGCGAGCTGAGCGAGGTCGTGTCGAGGTCGGAAGCGGACCCGGACGCGGCGATGAGCTGGCCGTTCTTGTCGACCACCAAAATCGCCCGTGCACGTGAATCCTGCTGGAGGCGATCGGCCACGGCCTGGATCTGCCGCACTTCCTCCTCGTACATCACGAGCTGAGCGCTGAGATTGGTCAAGGGATACTCCTGGAGAGGCGAGGCTCGACCCGGCCTGGGCCTTTGGGGGGGCCAGGGTGCACGTCATGGCCCCATCGCAATGCCCGTAGGGCCGGTAGGGCTCGAAGCGGGGTCACGCTAGCAGACTCGCTGATGCAAGTCCACGGCCCCCCGCCCACCAAGACGATGCCCCGAGAGCACCTCGGTGAGCCCCCCGAGAGGAGGTCCGAATCGCAGCCCCGATGTAGGCCGGGGGGACCGCGCGAGCGTCCGCAGCAGGGGCCCCGGTGAGACGGGGTCCAAGCTCACAGCCGGCGGCGGTCCTCCAGCGCACGGTGCAGCGTGGTGACATCGGCGTACTCCAGCTCCCCGCCCACCGCCACCCCCGAGGCGATGCGGCTCACCTGCACCCCCAGCGGGCCGATGAGCTTGGACAGGTACAGCGCCGTGGCGTCGCCCTCGACGTTGGGGCTCGTTGCCACGATGATCTCCTCGACCGGGGTCCGCTCGGGCTTGCTCTCGAGGCGGGCGAGCAGCGAGTCGATCCGCAGGTCGGCAGGTCCCACCCCTCCCAGCGGGTCGAGCACCCCGTGGAGCACGTGGTACACGCCGCGAAAGACCCCCGTGCGCTCGATCGCGATCCGATCCTGGGGCTGCGCCACGACGCAAATCGTGGAGTGATCTCGCCGGGCGTCCGAGCAGCGGGAGCAGATCTCCACCGACGTGAAGTCGCAGCACTCCCGACACTGCGACAGCTGAGCGTGCACCGACTCGATCGCCTGAGCCAACGCCTGGAGATAGTCGGGCTTGGCCCGCACCATCGCCAACGCCAGGCGCATGGCCGATTTGTCGCCGATCCCGGGCAAGCGCGCCAGCAACCCAGACAGGCGCCGTAGCGGATCGCCCCCAGAGGCGGACTCGGCACCCGTACGGGTGGGGTCGGCGGTGCTCACAGCCCGGGGATCTGGCCGGCCATTCCCGGCGGAAGCATCGAGCCCAGACGCTGCTGCGCGGACTCGTTGGCCTTTTCTCGGGCCCGGTCCAGGGCCGCGTTGACGGCAGCGGTGACGAGATCCTGGAGCATGTCGCGGTCTTCTCCCATCACGGCGGGATCGATGGCGATGGACTTGATGCGCAGACCAGCCGTCGCGACCACCTTGACCATCCCGCCACCTGCCGCCCCTTCGACGGTGACGTCTTCCAGCTCCTGCTGCATCTTGCCCATCTGCTCTTGCAGTTGCTGGACCTGGCCCATCATCGCGGAGATGTCGAACTCGCTCATGGTCGGGCCAGGATAGCGAAACCCCGGTCGCTCGGCGCCCGGATGCGGCCGCCAGTCTTCGTGAGCCGATCCCGCGCATCGACGCACGCCGTCAGCGCGACCGCGGCCACGGCACGAGACCACCGGATATCGGGGCA
>JAHZJA010000751.1 GCA_022601155.1 Deltaproteobacteria bacterium
CACCAAGGCGCTCAGCCGGGCCCAGAAGAAGGCGCTCAAGCGGGAGTACGACGCAGGGCGCACCAGCTTGACCAAGGCCCAGCTCGACAAGGCGCTCAAGCAGAAGAAGCGCAGCGGCAAGCGCATCTCGCAGCTGCCCTACTACGCCGTGCACGGGATGGTCCCCACCGAGCGCGCCATCAACCTCCCCGGTGCACCGCAGACCCCGGTCCTCCACGAGTTCTCGTCGTACGGCTACCACGTGCAGCACGAGGGCGAGCCTTCACAGGGCTGGGAGTTCTACATGCATGGGGCCCAGCCGGTCCCCGGTGCCGCCAACCTGTTCAAGATCAAGGTCAAGCGCGACACCGTCGCCTCGGTGGCCAACACCGTCCGCGTGCTGAGCAAGGAGACCAAGGCGTGCGCCAAGCCGCCCAAGCCCAACTGGGCCGCCTACAGCAACCGCAAGCGCGGTGCGATCGATGCCGAGGTCATCGAGAAGATCGGCAAGGGCAAGGTCGCCGACATCTCCAAGGCGCGGGTCAAGGACAAGCAGCTGGGCTGCGATGCACCGCCCCTGCGGCTGCCCTGCAAGGCCAAGGACTGCAAGCCCTTCAGCCCGTCGGCGTTCATCGAGGGCAATCGCTACGTCGGCGACTTCTCGGTCGTGGGCAAGGCGACCAAGGGTCCGCTGGGCAAGCGACCGGGCGGCGGTCGCATGGGCAAGGCCAAGCGCATGGGTATCCGCCCCTCGGGGAGCAAGCCGACGGGCAACAAGCCCGCTGGCAAGAAGCCGTCTCCCAAAAAGCCCTCCCCCAAGAAGCCCTCCCCCAAGAAGTCCTCCGGCAGCAAGGCCTCGCCCCGCGTAGGTCCCAAGGGTCGGGCTGCCCGCGGCAGCAAGTGACACGACGATGAGCGAGCCCGTGCCCGCGCGACTACGAGGGACCGTCGTCACGGTCTTCGTGGTCGGGCTCGCGCTCGGCTCGTGCATCAGTCGCGCCCCGTTTGCCTGCGACGACGACATCGAGTGCCAGCGCGACGGCAGCAACGGAACCTGCGCGGCGCCCGGGTACTGCGCTCACCGTGACGACGAGTGCCCCTCGGGCCTCCGGTTCGGACGATTCGCGGCCGAGCTGGCCGAGACCTGTGTGGAGGTCCTGGCCGAAGGGTCCGGGTCGAGCGTGGGAAGCACGGGGGGTCCACGCAGTACGGACAGTGGCGACGCCTCGACCAGCAGCTCCTCGGGCGAGCCCCCGGCCCCCCCGGAGATCTGCGACGGCATCGACAACGACGGCGACGGTCTCGTCGACGAGTAGTCGATGGTCAACGACCAGTGCAACGGCTGCGATCTCCACCAAGATCGCGACACCGCCTACTGGCTGTGCCCGCACGAGCACTGGTACGACGCCCAGGCACAGTGCCAACAGCTCGGCGCCAACCTGGTCACCATCGAGGACTTCGACGAGAACTCGTTTCTGTCGTTCTTGTTGCCCGAGGCGACGTGGATTGGGATCAACGATCTCGAGCAACAAGGCGTGTACGACTGGGTCGACGGCTCGGACAGTCGATATCGCTACTGGGTCGACGACAGCGCTCCGCCCGCGAGCAGCGAGAGCGATTGCGGCGGCATGGTGACGGGAGGCCGCTGGACGATATTCGGCTGCCTCAATCAGCGCCCGAGCTTCTGCGAAGCGCCCCACATCGAGTAGGCCCGCGACGCCCACCTCGCAGACCGTCGGTCGGGATACACTCCATCTCGCCCCCGTGTCCGAACCGGCCTCCGACTACGACCTCCTGGTGGCCTGGCGCCAGGGCGACCCGGGCGCGGCCAATGCTCTGACCTCGCGGCACTACGCGAGCATTCGGCGGTTCTTCGACCTCAAGGTCACCCACCTGGCCGAGGACCTCACGCAACAGACGTTCCTCGCCGCGGTGGAGGGGGTGGACCGCTACCGCGCCGAGGCTGGATTTCGGGCCTACCTGTTCGGCATCGCGCGCAACCAGCTGCTCCGGACGTTGCGCAAGCAGGGGCGCCACGAACAAGCGATGCGATTTGCGAGTGCGGCGGCGCCGTCGGTCGCCACCCCGCTGAGCCTGGTCGCGGCACGGCGCGAGGAGCAGCAGGTGCTGCTCATGGCCCTGGCCCAGCTGCCGACGGACCTCCAGATCGTGGTGGAGCTGTACTACTGGGAAGGCATGTCGTCGGCCGGGATCGGGGCCGTGCTCGAGACCAACCCGAGCACGATCACCACTCGACTCGCCCGCGCCCGCCAGCTGGTGCAGCAACACGTCGCCGAGATGACCCGGCCCGGACGGGTTCGCGACTCGTTGCTGACCGACCTCGAAGGATGGCAGCGCTCGTTGGGGCCGCTGACCGCCCAGGCCAACGCGCGGCGTTGAGTGGCGGTGGGCCCAGCGCGCCCGCGAGGTCGGGCCCACGTCCCACATCCGGCCCCCGCCGTGATCGAGCTTGAACCGCCACCTACGGGGTAGATATCGTCGTGGCGTGGGGAGTGAGGCCAACGGTCCGTCCGCGGGAGGCTTGCCGTTCGGCACCCGCATGGGCCGCTATACGCTGCTGCGCCGACTGGCGGTGGGCGGCATGGCCGAGCTGTACGTCGCCCATCAGGTCGGCATCGAAGGCTTCGAGAAGATCGTCGCGCTCAAGCGCGTGCTGCCGCATCTGGGACAGGACCCGCAGTTCGTCCGCATGTTCCTGGCCGAGGCCCGGATCGCGGCCGCGCTCGACCACCCCAACATCGCCCATGTCACCGACATCGGGGAGTCCGACGGCGAGTACTTCTTTGCGATGGAGTACGTGCACGGAGCCAACCTGCTCGAGGTCTTGCGCCACGGCAGCAACGCTCCGCTGCCCCTGGGGTGCGCGCTCACGATCGTGGGAGGGGTCGCCGCTGCGCTCCATCATGCGCACGAGCACTTGGGGGCAGACGGTCGACCGCTCGGGCTCGTCCACCGCGACGTATCCCCCTCCAACGTGATGATCGCCCACAGCGGCGCCGTCAAGCTGACCGACTTTGGCATCGTACGCGCGGCGGCGAGGACCTCCACCACCCAGGGTCACACCAAGGGCAAGGCCGGGTACATGTCGCCCGAGCAGTGTCGAGGCGATCGCATCGACCGACGCAGCGACATCTTTGCGCTGGGCATCGTGCTGTACGAGGCCACCACGGGCGTGCGGGCGTTCTATGCTCCCAACGACTACGCGATCCTCGGTCGCATCGCGAAGGCCGACTACATCCCGCCGCACGAGGTCGTGCCCGACTATCCGCCTGCGCTCGCCCAGATCATCGCGCGCGCCCTGTCCAAGGACCCCGACCACCGTCATCCCACCGCCGAGGCCCTGCAGCTGGAGCTGGAGGACTTCGCCCACGTGCACGGCGTGCGACTGTCCGGGGTCGATCTGGCGCGCCACATGAAGGCCGCGTTCGGCTCGCCTGCCCACCCGCATACCGATCTCGGGTCGCTGTCCGCGCTTCCGCCCGAACCCTCGCGGCCGATCGTCACGGCGCCCGCAGCTCCGAGTCGGTTGCCGTGGATGCTCGCCGGGTTCGCGAGTGCAACGGCGCTGGCCGTCGCGGTGTGGCCCCGGTCGGGACCCGCCATCCCGCGTGAAGATGTCGCGGGCGCCGAGGTCCGTGGCCAAGCGTCGGATGCATCGCGACCGACAGCCGTCGCCCGTGAGCCGCAGGTCGTCCACGAGTCTCCGGAGCCCGCCTCCACGGTCCCCCCGGCGGCAGTCGAGCCCAGTGTGGACATCCCCGAAGCCGACAGCCCCGACCACCGCGGCGAGACCGGGTCCAGCACCGCGACCACCGAGACGGCAACCAACGACGAATCTCGACCGTCTCCCCGGACCCGCCGTCCGAGCCGGCGCCGCAAGCCGGCCCGCACCCCCGACGAGGACTACGACCGCAACAGCCTCTATCCGCCGGGGATGAAGCGATGATCCTCGCTGCCGCTCTCGTGGCCCTGACCGTGCTCGGCCCCGCCCACGGCGACCCGGCGCAGCGCACCGAAGATGCGTTCGAGGCCGGGCAGTACGACATCGCAGCGGCCGCGGCGGCGGAGGCCTATGAGGCGCACGGGGACCCCGTGTACCTGTACATGCAGGCACAGTCGGAACGACTGGGCGATCACTGCCAGCAGGCCATCGCCCACTACGAGCAATTCCTGCGCATCGTCCCCGAGGGCGCCGCAGCGCAGGCGTCGCGGGAGAACATTGCCGAGTGCGAACAGCGGCTGGCCTCCGCGTCACCGCCCGTGGAAGAGGCCACCCCCACCCAGGAGGCCCGCCCGAGCACCGAGATCCCGGCCGAGCCAGCGTCGCCCCGGACACCTGTCGACCGAAGGCAGGACCGTCGTTGGTATCGCGACCCATGGGGTGGCGCGCTGGTCGGGGCCGGTGTGGTGGCGCTGGGGGTCGGCGCGGGATTGTTCGGTCAGGCGCGCGCCGACGAGCGTGCCGCCGACCGGGCAACCGAGGTCGTCAGCTACGGCGAGCGCATCGACCGGGCCTACACTTTGAGCCGCATCGGCGTCCCCGTGATGATCACGGGTGGGGTATTGGTCGCGGCGGGGGTCGTTCGATGGATCGTCGTCGGCAGCCGAGGATCGGCACGAACCCGCACCCGAGCAGCGGCGCGGTTCCACGGCCTGACGCTGCGCTTTTGAGCGCAGCGCTGGATGTCTACTCGTGACGAAGCGAGCCGCGAACTTGCACGCGGCTGTGCACACCTGCGCCGCGCGACTCCGCGGTAGGCGGTGTCCTCGCCTCCTCGACGCACGCGACCGAGCGCAGCCAGCCCCCACTTTCCGCCCGACAACGAGTGCAGACGATCACACCGTGGTGCCGAGCGCTCGGACGCACCCACGGTGACACGGTATCGTCGAAGGACGCCGCATGCGGCGGTCTCCGACGATGCGCCTTGCCACTGCCAACCCCGCGACCGCCCGCGGCAGCACGGAGCCGGGACCGACGGCCTCGATCGGCACTCGGGTCTTGATCGTTGGACTGGCCGCGATAGGCCCGTTCTCGCTGAACATCTTCAAGCCGTGCCTGCCGTGGATCAAGGCGGAGTTTGGCGAGCCTATCGGCACGGTGCAGCTGGCCTTGAGCCTCTCGATCCTCGCGGCTGCAATCGCCACTCTGTTGGCGGGCCCCTTGTCGGATGCGCTCGGCCGCAGGTCGGTGACCATCACCTGCCTGTATGTGTACGTCGCCAGCTGCATCGTCGGCACCGCAGCCTCCTCCATCGAGGTCCTGACCGCGGCGCGCATCGTCCAGGCTGCCGCCAGCTCGGTGGCGATGACGGTGGCGCGGGCGATCATCCACGATCGAGGGCGCGCGGTGGGACGCACGATTGCACGGGTGACGATCGCCGCGGTGTTCGCCGTGCTGCTGGCGCCCGCGCTGGGGGGCCTGCTCATCGACCACATCGGATGGCGTGCGGTCTTTGGTCTGACCGCGGCGGCCGGGCTGGGCCTGCTGGCGTCGGCCCATCACCTGCTCCCCCCCGATCTCCCCTCGGCGCGCCGCCGCACCATGGCCGCGTCATCCCCTCCACGGTCGTCGGCGTGGCGGTTGGTCGGTTCCCGCGCCTTCATCGGCTACACGATGCAATCGTCGCTGCAATTCGCGGTGTTCTTCGCCTACACCTCGGCCGCCGCGTATCTCATGGTCGACACGCTCGGGCGCTCGGCGGCCGAGTATGGCCTGTGGTTCCTCCTGCTCGCGGCGTTCGTGGTCGGTGGCCTGGTGGTCGCCGAACGGCTCGTGGGCAAGGTCCCTCCCGGCGTCGTCGCGTGGGCGGGCA
>JAHZJA010000066.1 GCA_022601155.1 Deltaproteobacteria bacterium
CGCTGGTGGTCACCCTCGCGACGGATGTCCAGACCGGTGTTAGGCTCCGCGCGCCCCATGCCCTGGGAGGTCTTGCCGTGAGTTCATCGAGCGCCGACTCCATGCCCGTCCCTGCGCCCACGCGCGACCCCGAGGAACTGCGTCGCCTCTATACGCAGATGCTCCGAATCCGGCGGTTCGAGGAAGCCGCTGCCCGGGCCTACACCCAGGGCAAGATCAGTGGATTTCTGCACCTGTACATCGGGCAGGAGGCCATTGCCGTGGCCACCGCCGACCTGATGAAGCCCGGGGATCGCGTCGTCACGACCTACCGTGATCACGGCTTCGCAGTCGCGCTGGGCTGCGATACCGGCGCGTGCATGGCGGAGCTGTACGGGAAGAAGACCGGCCTGGTCGGGGGCAACGGGGGCTCGATGCACTTCTTCGCCCGCGACAAGGGGCTGTGGGGCGGCTACGCCATCGTCGGCGGCCATGTTCCCGTGGCCGCGGGGCACGCATTCGCCTCCAAGTACAAGGGCGACGGCGCGGTGACCCTGTGCTTCCTGGGCGAGGGCGCCATGCACATCGGGGCGACCCACGAGGGGATGCACCTGGCCGGGCTGTGGCGGCTGCCCATCGTGTTCGTCATCGAGAACAACCAGTACGCGATGGGCACCCCGCTGCGGCGGCAGTCCCCGGTGGACGACCTCACGGTGCGGGCGCCCGCGTACCGCATGACCAGCGACAGGTTCGTGGTCCGCGATGTCGTGGAGACCCGAGCCCGGCTGGCGCAGGCGATCGACCAGGCACGCGAGAAATCACAGCCCGCGCTGATCGAGCTGCTGACCTACCGCTTTCGGGGCCACAGCATGAGCGACCCCGGCAAGTACCGCACCAAGGAAGAGGTGCAGCACTGGAAGGAACGCGACCCGCTGCACCGCGCCGAGAACGAGCTGACCGCCGACCATGGGGTCACGGCCGATGCGATCGAGGCCCTGGACGAACAGGTGTGGGCCGAGATGG
Organism: Deltaproteobacteria bacterium; assembly: GCA_022601155.1. GTDB lineage: Bacteria > Myxococcota_A > Polyangia > Nannocystales > Nannocystaceae > Paraliomyxa. The sequence goes on from JAHZJA010000066.1 coordinate 1,003, forward strand.
ACACCGCGGTCGAGTTCGCCGAGAACTCGCCCGTCCCCGATCCAGAACACCGCTTCCGCAACCACCTCGTCGAGGACGATCTCGCCGCGCAGGCGTGAGGGACGACATCATGCCGCAGCTACAGATTCGCGAAGCGCTCAAGGCCGCAATCGACGAAGAGATGGCCCGCGACGACCGGGTGTTCGTGATGGGCGAAGAGGTCGGCCACTACGACGGCGCCTACAAGGTCACCGAAGGTCTGCTCGACAAGTACGGCGAGCAGCGGGTGGTCGACACCCCGATCGCCGAGGCGGGGTTCGCCGGGGTCGGTATCGGAGCCGCGATGGCGGGCCTGCGCCCGATCGTGGAGTTCATGACCTTCAACTTCTCGGCGGTGGCCTTCGACCAGCTGCTCAACAACGCCGCCAAGCTGCGGCACCTGAGCAACGGCCAGTTCACGCTGCCGATGGTCTTTCGGGGCCCCAACGCCGCCGCGCACATGCTCAGCTCGACCCACAGCCAGGCGTTCGAGAGCTTCTACTGCGGGTTCCCCGGGGTGAAGGTCGTCTCGGTGGCCACGCCCTACGATGCCAAGGGGCTGCTCAAGTCTGCGATCCGCGACGACAACCCGATCATCTTCTTCGAGAGCGAAGTGATGTACGGCGTACGCGGCGAGGTGCCCGAGGAGGAGTACCTCATCCCCATCGGCCAGGCCGACATCAAGCGCCCCGGCGACCAGGTCACCGTGGTCACCTGGGGGCAGGGGGTGCCCGTTGCGCTGGCCGCCGCCGAGCTGGCCGCTGCCGACGGCATCGACTGCGAGGTCATCGACCTGCGGACGCTGCGACCTCTGGACGAGCACGCCGTGCTCACCTCGGTGCACAAGACCAACCGCGTGGTGTTGCTGTATCACGGCTGGCCCTACGGCGGCACCGGAGCCGAGCTGTCGGACCGCATCCAACGCGCTGCCTTCGATCACCTCGACGCGCCCGTGGAGCGGGTGTGCTACGAGGACGTCAACATGCCCTACGCCGAGAACCTCGAGAACCTGGTGATCCCCAGTCCCGAGCGAGGTCTCGAGGCGATCCGCAAGGTGGCCTACCACCGCATCTGAAACGAGCGACCGATGGCCAAGATCGTCGAGCTTCCCCGGCTCTCCGACACCATGGAGGAGGGCGTCATCGCCACCTGGCACGTTGCCTTGGGCGACAAGGTCAAGCGTGGCCAACTCATCGCCGAGATCGAGACCGACAAGGCGACGATGGAGTTCGAGTCGTTCGACGCGGGCATCGTGCTGCGCCTGGTCGCGGCCGAGGGCGATGCGTTGCCGATTGGTGCTGCCATCGCCGTGCTCGGCAAGCCCGGAGAGGACATCGATGCGGCCCTCGCTGCCCACGGTGGTGCGGGGGGTGGCGGCGCCGATGCTACGCCGCCTGCTCCTGTCGCCGAGGCGGAGCCGACGGCCGTGGCCACGCCGCCACCGGCCAGCGCGGCAGCGGCTCCGAGCCCATCGACTGGACCCCAGGTGGCCGGTCGCGTGCCCGATCGCATCGCGGCGTCGCCGTTGGCGCGTCGGCTCGCCCGTGAGCGCGGCATCGATCTCACCACGGTCTCGGGCACGGGTCCGCACGGTCGAATCGTCAAGTCCGATGTCGATGCGGCCGAAGCGTCGCCTGCAGCCGCAGCGCCCATGGTGGCGGTGGGGACCGAGGTGGACGAGCGCGGACGCCCGTTCGTCGGGGGCCCCGACCAGCCGCAGCGACTGTCGCAGATGCGCAAGACGATCGCGCGACGGATGGCCAAGGCCAACGCCGAGATCCCGCACTTTTATCTGACGACCATCGTCGACATGGACGCGGCCGTCACGTTGCGCGAGCAGCTCAAGGCCGCGCTGCCCACCAAGGTCTCGTACAACGACATGGTGCTGATGGCGGCGGCACGGGCCCTGGTCACGCACCCCGAGGTCAACGCCTACTGGGATGGACAGACGATCGTCCAGCGCGGCAGCGTGCACGTGGGCATGGCCGTCGCGGTCGACGAGGGCCTCATCGTCCCCGTGGTGCGCCACACCGACCAACGAACGCTCCAACAGATCGCGGTCCTGACCCGTGACCTCGGCACCCGTGGCCGCGACAAGAAGCTCACCCCGACGGAGATGAGCGGGAGCACCTTCACGGTGTCCAACCTGGGGATGTTCGGGATCGACGAGTTCTCGGCCGTCATCAACCCGGGGGAAGGGGCCATCCTGGCGGTGGGGGCGATCGCCGACACCGTCGTCGCACGCGGTGGAGAGTTCGCGGTGGCCAAGCGCATGAAGATGACGCTGGCGTGCGACCATCGGGTGATGGACGGGGCGGTCGGGGCCAAGTTCTTGGCCACGATGCGAGGGCTGCTCGAGCAGCCCCTGGCGATGCTGGCCTGAGCTTCGGGAGCCGGCGCTGTGCCTTCGATGCGGGCCGTCCACGTGCGCTGGGCGGCCCTGGCATCGGTCGGCCTCGTGCCAGGGACTAGAGCGCCGGAGAGGACGGATCGACCAGCGACCGCACCGCGCGCTCGAGCGAGGGCATCGACGCGGCGCGGTCCCAGACCTTGACGATCGTGCCCGATGCGTCGACCAGCAGCGTGACCGGGACGCCCGAGAAGCCCCACTGCCGACGCATCATCTCGGCGTCGGGGATCCAGATGCTCGGCCAGGTCACCGCGTGCTCGGCCAGGGTGCGCGTGGTGAGCTCGCGCTGTTCATCGACGGACACGGCCAGGAACTCGACGTCGTCGCGGTGGTCGGCCAGCTGTTGGTACAGTCCCGGTAACGCCCGCAGTTCTTCGACACACGGTGAGCACCATGTCGCCCACACGTGGATGACCCACGCCTTGCCCGCGAGGTCGGCCTCGGACAGCGTTGCGGGGGGCTCATCGGTGCGCAGGCCCGAGAAGGGGGGCATGGCGCGCCCGGCCGCGATCTTGCGCTCGGGGTCGTACTTTCGGGCGTTGCGCCACGCGATCGTCGGGGCGTACTTCGGGTCTTCGAGCTCGCGGTACAGGGCGAGCACGGTGTCGGCGTGCCCTCCGTCATCCGCCTGTGTCAGCGCCCAGCTGGCGATGGCCGCCTCCAGGCCCGGGTCGGCGTGATGCGTGCGCAGGCCTTCGATGAGGGTCTGTCGCCACGCGTCATCATCCATGACCCAAAGCAGCTCGAGCACGTAGGTGCTCTGGACGATCCAGGCCTTGTCGGCGGGCTCGACCATGTCGAGCAGCGAGGCGAAGCGCTTGGGGCCGACCGCCTGGGCGGCGAACGTCGCGTAGTGGATGGCCAGCAGCTTGCGCAGCCGTGGGTCCGGCTCCTTGTCGATCTCGGTCCATTGGGCGTCGACGAGCGTGACGAGGCGGGATGGATCCGAGGTCGCAGCCTCGAGCAGCACGTCGATGTAGCCGAGGATGCGTTGGTTGGAGCGGTGCACGGGCCACTGCTGGAGGGTGGTGGCCGGGTCGGCCGAGCTGCCGTGCTGTCGGTGGGTCACCGTCAGCTCCGTCTGCGGATCGACGAGCACGACGACAGTGTCCTTGGTGGCGGCCGAGCCGTAGTGAATGATGGCGCGCGCCGAGGGCCCGACGGTCACGAACGCGACGGTGAGCCCCTCGACAGAAAGCTCGACGCGCCCCTGCGCATTGGTCTCGCCGACGCTGCGGGCCCGCACGTCGTAGCCACCGCGCACGCCGACCACGACCCCAGGCAGCGGCGTGCCGTCGGAATCGACCACGACCACGGGCAGGACCGCTTCGTCCTTCGCCGGCTCGTCCAGGGCGGGTGGGGTCGGCACCGCAGCGCGCTCGCTCGGGGGTGAGGCACACGCCAATAGCCCGAAGCCGGTGAATGACAGCAGGATGTCACGACGCCGGTTACCCACCATGTGCCGACCCTACCACTGGGGTAAGCGGAAACTCTCACCGCTGCGAAGCCGCGCGTTTGGGAACGTGAGCGCTGATACCGGGGGCGCAGCCCCCCGAGGACGAAAGGTCGGGTGGAGCAATCGGGGTGCCGGGCCCCACCGACAACGCGGGTCCATCTCGGTCACGATGGAGGTCGGTCGCTCGCCGACTTCGGATCCATGGCTTTTCTCAATCGCACCTCGCAGCCACGCCCACCGTGGGTTCTGTTCTTCGTCACGGCCGGACTCGCCGCCGGGCTATCGCTCGTCGGTGGTGGGCTCGCCTGCTCCGTCCAGTCGATCTTCACGTGCAGTACGAATGAGGACTGTGTCGAAGAGGGTGGCGACGGAGGACAGTGCCAGGCCAACAACCAATGCACCTTCCCCGACTTGTCGTGCGAGTCGGGCCAGCGCTGGCATGATCGCGCGATCGAAGCGCTGGCCGGGACGTGCTTCGACCCGACCGACGTCGGGGGCACCGCGACCGGTGGGGGCTCAGGGTCCAGCGGTGGCGCGTCGTCGGGCGGCACGGGTGGAGGCGCCACCTCGATGGGCTCCACCTCGTTGCCGGGCAACGACACCAGCGACCCGGACAGCTCGGACGGCCCCCCACCGATGACCGACGACGGCACCAGCACGGGCGCGATGGGGACGTGCGACGAGATCTTCGGCGGCGTGGCGGACTACGAGCTATGCCTCGAGACCGCCGAGAGCTGCCAATTCAACGTCACCCTCAATCAGACCACCTGCGACGACCTGTGCGGGATGTTCGGCTCGATGATGTGCATCACCGCCTTCACCAACAGCGCGGGCGACTGTGCATCGATGGAGGGCGCGGTGCCGTGCTCCGAGGTCGCCAACGACAACATCTGCGAGTGCGCCAAGTAGGGCCACGCGTGCAAGAGCGGAGCAGCCGTTGAGCATCTTGTGGGTCTACGCCGCCGGTCGCGAGGGCGAGCCCTGGGCCGGCGACCCGCGGATGCTGCAGCTGGGCGTGGGCAAGGTCGCGGCCACGCTGGCGCTGGCCCGCGGGCTCTCCGAGCAGCGCCCCGAGGCGGTCGTCGTGTTCGGGGTCGCGGGGGCGCATCCGGGAGGTCCGGCCGTCGGCGAGCCGTGCTGGGTGGTGGACGACTGGCTGGCCGACGAGGGGGTCATGACTCCGGCCGGGTTCGTCCCGCTCGAGGCGTTGGGGCTGGGGCGACGAGGCCCGCTTCGTGCCGACGCAGGGTTCACCGACCGGCTCGACGCGGCGTTGGGCGGAGGGCTGCCGCGGGTGGTCGGCGCCACGGTGTCCACGTGCAGCGGCACCGATCACCAAGCGGAACTGTCGAGGGCAGCGTGTCCGCAGGCACTCGTGGAGACCATGGAAGGTGCCGCCGTCGGCACGGTGTGTGATGCGCTGGGGATCGCGTGGGCTCAGCTGCGCGTCATCAGCAATCGAACCGGCGATCGCGAGGCCGCGGGCTGGGATCTCGACGGCGCGCTGGCGTGCCTGCACCCGATGGTGCACCGACTGCTGACGGCCCTGGACTGACGCGATGTGCGGCATGGGGAGCGGGCTGCTAGGCTGCCCACGCTCCAATGCCGTCGTCCTCAGCGCTGCCCCTGGGTTTCTCCAGCTGTCCCAACGACACCTTCATGTTCGAGGCCCTCGTCCACGGTCGGGTGCCGGGCATCGACCTGGAATTCGCGGTGGAGATGGACGACATCGAGGTGCTCAACCGACGCGCGCTGGGCCTCGACACGCGCCCGCCTCTGCCGGTCACCAAGGTCAGCGTGGCCGCCCTGGGGCGGCTGACACGAGACTACGCGGTGCTCGATGCCGGGGCCGCACTGGGTCGTGGCTGTGGTCCGCTGGTGCTGCGCCGCGGTGATGACGACCGATTCGGCTCGCTCGAAGCGCTGGCCGGAGCCCGCGTCGGTATTCCGGGCGAGGCCACCACCGCCAACCTGCTGCTGCGGCTGTTCGGGCCCGCGCAGCTCGAGCGGGAGACGATGCGCTTCGACGCGATCATGGCCGCGGTCGCAAAGGGGCGGTGCGACGCGGGCCTGGTGATTCACGAGAGCCGGTTTACCTACGCCGACCACGGGCTGGCCTGTGTCGCCGATCTGGGGCAGGTGTGGGAATCGCAGACCGATCTTCCGCTGCCGCTGGGGGTGATCGTCGCGCGTCGGGATCTCGACGATGCGGTGGTCGAGAGGCTCGAGCGAGGCCTGCGAGCGTCCATCCAGGCGGCGTGGTCCGACCCGGCGCTGTCTCAGCCCTACGTTCGTGCGCATGCCCAGGAGATGGATCCGGAGGTGTGCCAGCGTCACATCGAGCTGTACGTCAACGATGCGTCGGCCTCGCTGGGGCCGTCGGGACGGCGGGCCATCGACGCCATCGTCGGGCACATGCGTCGGGTGGGCGTGATGCCAGCCGACGCGCCGGGCCCGTGGCGCTGAGCTGCGGCGCTAGTCCGGTCCACCCGCCCACGGCAGGGCACGGCCACGCTCGTCGAGGACCTTCCAGAACTCGGGCCAGCGAGGAATCTCGACGACCGTGGGCAAGACATCGTCGAAGTTGTGCGGGTAGGTCCGGCGGATATACGCCACCACTGCCTTGGGAGACGGCGCCTCGACGAAGTGCGGCTCCATGGGAGGAAACTCGTAGCGGAACTTGCGGGGCTCGGTCATCGCGGGGTTGCGGCGAGTCTACTGCATCACCGTCGCCATCAGCCGGAGGTGTCCCGCTCTCGGCACGGATTGGCGCGGGCCCCACTCCGTTCGCGCCGAGAGTCCACGCAAGGACGCGAGCGGTGCGGGGTCAGGGCTGCAGCACGGTCACGAACAGCACGGGGGGATCGGCGCTCTCCTTGGACCAGTACACCACCTCATCGTCGGAGGGAGTCGTGATCGCGTAGGAGTTGGCGGCCCCCAGGGTCACCGCGCCCGTGAGGTTGAACGAGACCATGCCCGTGGAGGGAAGCGGACCCACCGAATCGATCGGCATGCCCTCGACGGGGATCGAGTCGTTCCATGTGATGGAGTCCTCGGTCCACTGCATGCCCGAGACCGGATCGTTCTCGGGGATGGCAAAGATGTCGCCGCCGTACTCACTCGATTCTTGCAGCACCAGCTGAAGCGAGGCGGACAGAATCTCGCCCTCGATGTCGTCGACGGCAAACCGGAGGAACGCTTGCTGGCTCTGTCCAGCTTGGTTCTCGATCCTCAAGCGGTCTTGGTCGCCGGAGTTCGTGTCGGGATTCGCCTCGTCGCTGCTCACGTCGTCGACGGGGCCGAGCTCCAGCACCACCACGGTGCCGCCCGTGCCTGTCTCGTCTGCTGCGTCACCCGTGGTCGTGGTGGCGGCGGTCGTGCCGATCCCGGAGCTTCCCTCGGCATTCGATTCGGTCTCGGCGCTGGGGTCCGTCGACGCGGGGTCGTCGGTTGGACACCCGGTCGCCAAGACGAGGCACACGCAAGCCCCCGGGCTGAAGTGGTGACGGCGGCTCATGGTGACCCCCCGTCCAAGACCCGCTGCGCGTCGCGTCTGGCCTGCTGCGCGAATGCGACGAACGGATGCTCGGGCCCCATCTTGGCGGTTGCGGTCGTCACCGCGACATCGAGCAGGGCGACGGCCTCCGCGGGGCGGCCTGCGGCGGTGAGGACCTGCCCGAGGTTGGCCTGGGCAATCGCGACTTGCGGATGGTCGGCGCCCAGCGAGGCCTCGCGGGCGGCGATGACGGCCCGATACTCGGCCTCGGCGCGGGGCAGATCGTCGGTGTCGGCGTGGACGCCCGCGAGGTTGGCCCGCGCTGCAACGACACGCGGGTCGTCGTCGGGGAGGCGGTCTGCGTAGATCGACAGCGCACGCTCGAGGCCTTGCCGGGCGGCGGGGTAGCGATCTTCGGCGTACTCGATGTTGGCCAGGCTCACCAGAGCATCGGCGACCTCGGGGTCTCGGGAGCCCAGCGCGCGCTCCCGAATCTCGATCGCACGGCCGAGCAGCGCTCGGGCGGAGTCGGTGTGGCCCAACCGGCGCTCGGCCACGCCCAGGGCGGCCACGATCCCCGCGACGTTGAGGTGCTGGGGTCCGAGGCTCTGCTCGGCGATGGCCAGTGCCTGCCGGAGCAATGCCGCCGCGTCGTCGAAGCGGCCCGCCCGCAGCAGCACGTTGCCGTAGTTCTGCATCGCGTCTGCTACCCGAGGGTGGTGGTCGCCCAGCGTGTCTTGTCGCAGGGCCAGCGCGTGCTCGATGAGTTCGAGGGCGGGCTCGAACCGACCGTCGTCGATCTCGACGTGGGCCAGTCGTCGCAAGATGTCCGCGTGCCGCAGGGGCTCGTCCAAGGCGGCGACCCGATCGCGCGCCGATGTCAGCTGGTCCCGCGCTCGGCCGAGCCGGCCTTGTCGACGGGCCAGGGCCCCGCTGGCGATGAGCCATCGGACCCGCAGGCGGGGAGGGTCACCCACGCGGCGGACGGCGGCATCGGCAAACGCCTCCCGTTGCCGTGCCGTGACGTCGTCGGATGTCGTAGACTCCGTGCCCAGCAGCGCGACCCAGGCGGCCGCCGCCACATCATCGGCGCCCACGCCCGCTGCGATGGCGGCGGCGTCTGCGATGGTGGCCGCTGCTGCGGGTCGGTCCTCCGTGGCCGCCAGGGCGCGGCCGTACTCGAGCCGCGCCTGGGCCTGGAGGGGAGGGTGGGCGGTCGCGTCCGCCTGGTCGACGGCCTGTTGGGCTAGCGCGCGGGCCTGTGCATAGCGTCCGGCCTCCCTGTACACGCGGGCCTCGTGCACGGAGGCGGCAATTTTTTCAACGGTAGCGGCCATGGCCAGGTCGGTAGGCGGTGCGTCCGAGCGCAGCAGTCGATCGATGTCGGCGCACATCCGGAGGTCACCGAGCGACTCGATGGCGGCCAGCTCGTCGGAGCCGTCGCCGTGTGCGTCGCTCAGCATTAGATCGATGAAGGTCTCCATCTGTCGGCGGCGACGCTGCAGGCAGCCAACCCTCCGATCGAGGACGGCCTCGGACTGGATGTGTTCGACGTGGGTGGCCCGGCAGGCGGCGTCGTGGGCCTCGGCCCAGCTGCTGGCCCATGTCTCGATCCGGGTGGCGAGCTTGGGTCCGACACCGTGGGGCAGGTGTTGCTCGATCCGCGCACGCCCGGGCGCTTCCATGGTGGTCGCGATCGCCATCGCCCCTTGGTCGCACGGCGGGCTCGGGTCGCCCTGGGCGGCCACCACTCCGCCGATGGTCAGTGCTGCCGTGGCTGCGACCCCCGTCCACACTGGCGCGCGCGAGCGACGGATCGCCAGGGCGTCCAGCAGGGCGTCGACCGAAGGCCACCGCAGCTCGGGTCTGGCTTGGAGCCCTCGACGTAGGGCGGCTTCGATCGCCGCGGGGACCCCTCGCCGCGTGGGTGCGGTCAGCTCATCGCGCCCGCGCACGACCAGCAGCTCCTCGAAGCTGGATGCCTCGAACGCAGGCTGCCCGAACACGGCCTCCCAGGTCACCAGGCACAGCGCGTACTGATCGCTGGCGGCACTGGGGGGCAGGTTGACCATCTGCTCCGGTGCCATGTACAGCGGCGTGCCCAGCACATACCCCGTGCGGGTCAGCTCCGTGGGCCAGTCGCGGGTCACGGGTCCGTCGTCGGGCGCGGTGAGGTCGGCGGTTGGGGCAGTCTCGCGCTGGGTACGGGCGTCCGCGTCGGTCGGGGCCTGCACGTCTACCTTCGGGGGGTCGATTCGCGTGGCGAGCCCAAAGTCGGCAACCCGCACGCGTCCGTCATCGCCCACCAGCACGTTGTCGGGCTTGAAGTCGCGGTGGATGATGCCCGCACGGTGGGCCGCAGCCAGGCCCCTGCCGGCGCCGACGCACAGCGACAGTGCTTCCCGCCAGGGTGTCGATGTCGAGTCGAGGTGCCGCCGTAGGGTCTTGCCCGGGACCAGCTCCATCGCGATGAACAGGTCTCCTTGCAGCACACGGGCATCGAACACGCTGACGACGTTGGGATGGTTGAGGCGGGCGATCGCGCGGGCCTCGATCAGTAGCCGTTGCTCGCGACGGGGATCGTCCAGCGAGGCCTCGGCCCGAGCCATTCGCATGACCTTGAGCGCCACCTTTCGATCGAGCTCGGGATCGTAGGCCGAGTACACCGTGCTCATGCCTCCCGTCCCGACGCACTCGATCACGACATAGCGATCGAGCCGGTCGCCCCGACGGATGGGCGGTGCCTCGGCCGGGGTGGTGACATCCGTGTCGTCTCCCACTGTCGGGGCCGCAAAGGCCTGGGCAAAGTCGATCATCAACGACCGACACTCGGAGCACGACTCGAGGTGGGCCTCGACCTCCTGGGCGGCCGCGGGCGCCAGGAGGCCCTGGACGAAGGCGGCGGCCACGTTGTCGTCGAGGCAGCTCACCGGGTCACTCCAGCATCTGCGCCACGTTGACGTCGACCCGGCTCTGGATCAGTCGGAGGATGCTCTGGAACTCCGCGGGCTCGACCGCGAGTCGACGCCGCAGCCGCTCGGAGACCCCGTCGATGAGGGTGTCGCGGGCCTTGTTGAGCCAGCGGGCGGCCGTGGAGCGGTGCACCCGGTAGATCACGCCGATCTCGTCGATGCTCAGCCCGTCGGCCACGCTGTACCGCAGCAGGTTGCGCTCGCGCGTCTCCAGCTGCTCGAGCGTCTCGGCCAGCGCCGACCGGAACTCCGCGCGATACATCGACTTGAGGTACTCGATCTCTGGATCGGTGGTGGGGGCGAGCAGGACGTCGATCGTCTGCTCCGACATCGTCACTTCCCGTCGACGGACGTTGCGTCGTCGCATCCAGTCGGTGAGCGCACGGACGATCGTCATCTTCACCCAGTAGCGAAGCTCGCCGCGGCCGGCGTACTGCGAGATCCCGGGCGGCCGTTCGCTCGCCGTCACGAACAGCTTCTCGCGCAGCGCCTGGCGAAAGTCCTCTTCGACCACCTTGTCTCGATAGCGCGCCAGGGCGGTGCGTACCTCGACATCGAAGCGTTCCTCGAATTGGGCGAGGGCCATGGCATTGCCGGCCGCACACGAGGCGGCGAGGAACAGGTCGGGCCCGTGGAGCTGCGTCAGCGAGTGCAGCGGGTCGTCGCCATTGGGCAGCCGCGCGCCCATATAGGCGGCGAACTGGACCGGGCTGAGGGGGGCAGGGGTGA
>JAHZJA010000752.1 GCA_022601155.1 Deltaproteobacteria bacterium
AGGTCAAGGAAGACGGAGACAGTCGTGGTGCCCCGATCGAGATCGTCGATGCCGAGCAGGCGACGCCCGAGCAAGAAATCGGGCGGGCTCAAGTGCGCGCGGTGGTGGGCCGTTTCCTCGACACGCTGCCCGACGCTGACCGTCGGCTGCTGACGGTGCGCTTCATCGAGGGCAAGTCGCAGCGCGACGCCGCCGAGATCCTGGGCCTGGGGCGGCAGCAAATCCGAAGTCGCGAGACCAAGCTGCGCACGCAGATGCTCCGCTACCTTCGCAAGCAAGGCGAAGAGGGCCTGGTGGCGGCGAGCTTCGTACTGCCGATGCTCGGCGCTTCGCTGGCCGAGCTGTTGGAGGTGATGGGATGATCCGCGCACTCCGAGGCGCCCGGCTCGACCGCTTCATCGAGCGCGAGCTGACCCAGGGGCTCGCGCCTCGTCAGCGCGCCCGACTTCACGATCAGCTCCGTCGTGATGCCGACGCGCGGGCCCGATACGACCGCGCGGTGGCGGCCCTCCGGGTGTTCGAGGGCGATGCCGAGTTTGCGCCGACCGAGCTCGATCTGGTGGGGCGCTGGCTCGTGGACGACTGGGGTGAGCAGCCCGAGCCGGAAGCCGAGCGTGCCCGCTGGTGGGTTCCCGCGCTGGCCGCGGCTGCGGTCGCAGCGGCGATGGTGCTGTGGTCGGGCTCGCTGGGAACTTCGGCGGGGCTGCGGCCGTGGACCGATGACGGCTGGCAGGCACGCGGTGCCGACGACGACGGACGCCTGGCCATCGAGGCCTTGTGCGGCCCCGACGAGCCCGACGCCGATTCCATCGAGGTTCGCGCCCGCGACTGCGGCAACCGGGACCTGCTCGGCTTTGCCTACCGCACCGAGCCTGGGACCGAGGGCATGCTGACCCTGTTTGGCATCGATGCCGACGGTGACCCGATGTTCTACGCCCCCACGCCCGTCGATCCTTCGGGGGTCACCGTCTCCGCTGGGCACTGGCGTGCGTCGTCGCTGGCGATTCGGCTGTCCGTCAACCATGCCGCTGGCCCCTTGCGGATCTACGGGGTGGTCGCGCCCGTCGCCGCCACCGAGCAAGAAATACGCACCTGGGTTGGTGAGCTGTCGGCACAGTCCGAGGCCGAGACCGGCGATACCGCCTGGACCCAACGCGTGCCCGCGGGATCCCTCACTCGCGTGTGTCCTTCGTCCACCGACTGCGCCGCGGCCGAACTCCGTCTCATCGTGCGCCCCTGACTTTCAGGCCCCCGGAAATCACGCCCATGTCCATCGTCTCTCGTCGTCGCGCATCGTTGTCGGGCCTCTTGCTCGGAGGCCTGTTGTCCGCTGCTCCCGCTGCGGCTGGTCCGCCGCCGGGCGCCCCCGTGGGTCCCGTGGGGGCGCCCACCGCCGAACAACCCCAGGCCGATGCTCCCGACGCGGCGTCCACCGTGCGGCGATTCGCTCTGGTCATCGGGAGCAACCACACCCTCGATGCCAGTCAGGCCCCCCTGCGATTTGCCGACGACGACGCGGCCCGCATGGCGGAGTTGCTGGTCGAGCTGGGCGTCGATACGGAGCTGGTCACCCATCTGGACCGCGACAGTCAGGCGGTATTTCCCGGGCTGGTCGCACGAGCGCATCGCCCCGATGACGCGGGGCTCCAGGAGGCCTACGGTGCGCTGCTGGAGCGAATGAATCGCGTGGTCGAGGGTGGTGGTTCGGCCGAGCTGCTCATCTACTACTCGGGCCACGGCGACGTCGGCCCCGACGGCCAGGGGTTCCTCACCCTCGACGGGGCCAAGCTCACCCGGCGCAAGCTGTTCGGCAACCTGCTGTCTCGGTCGCCCGCCACTCACAACCACATCATCATCGACGCCTGTCGCAGCGAGCAGTTCGTGCTGTCTCGCGGCGGCGACTGGAAGCCGGACCGTGCGCCCGTCGACTTGGGCAAGTCGGTCGAGAACTACCTCGAAAAGCGGCACCTGGGCTCGTTTCCCAACACTGGGGTCGTGTTGGCCCACTCCGCCGATCAGCAGACGCACGAGTGGGATCGCTATCGCGGCGGGATCTTCACCCACGAGCTCATGAGCGGGCTTCGAGGCGGAGCCGACCTCAATGGCGACGGCAGCATCGAGTACAGCGAGCTGGGTGCCTTCGTCTCCGCCGCCAACCATGGGGTGAGTGACCCGCGAGCGCGGCTGGAGGTCGTCGTGCGACCCCCCAAGGACGACGAGCGTCGCCCGCTGCTCGCACACGGAGACCTTCAGGCGCATCGGTTGCTGTTGTTCGGCCCCGGCGATCAACACCACTACACCGTCGAGGACGCGCGGGGGGTTCGCCTGGCCGATCTGCGGGCCAGCGGTGAGCGCCATGGGTATCTGCGCCTGCCCGACGGCGAGCTGTTCGTGCAGCGCGAGAACACGCCCAAGGATCGGCAAGAGGCTCAGCTGGGCACCAGCGACCGCGGCGTGATGTTCGCCCACGCTCTGGGCTACGCCGATGCCCCCTCGGGTGCGCGGGGTTCCCTCGACCAGGCCTTCCGTCGGGGGTTGTTCTCCACGCCGTTTGGCCCCGGGTACTACGCCGGCTACACGGCGCAGCGTGGCATGCTGACGCTCGCGGCACCGCAGTGGCAGGGGCCCACCACGGCCTCCGCTGCGGTCGCGCTCGATGCCGGTGCCGACGATCTCGAGACCGACGAGGACATCTTGGCCGCCGATGAAGCGGCCGAGGTGGAGACCGACAGCGACGGCAACATGATCTCGATCAGCAGCGGTGATACCGAGATCGTCATCGTCGACGATGACGATGACGACGACGACGACGACGACGATACCGATGCGCGGGACTCGTTCCGGTCGTGGAGC
>JAHZJA010000753.1 GCA_022601155.1 Deltaproteobacteria bacterium
GCGCAAGCTCAAGATATCTCCGGGCGAGGTGTTCGAGTACGTGACGGACGCCGCCATGACCGCCTCGGACATGTACAGCATCGGGTCGAAGATCGTGGAGCTGGCCCGGGCCTGACGCCCGCCTGACGTCATAGATGTTCGCGCTTGTTCTCGACCCGCTTGGTCTTCTTCTGTCCCGTGCCGCGCCGGATCGTTCCCGTCTTCTTGTCGACCTCGATCTCTTCGAACGTGGCGACGAGGTACCTCGGGGCTCCGGAGTACGGCGCGTAGTTCTCGAACGTTCCGCTTACGTTGACCCGGTAGTGAATGCACTTCCAGACGTCGGAGTTCTTGTTGGCCTCGTGGAATTGTCTGGCCTTGATGCACGCATTCTTGACCTTGAGCTCGAAGCCGGAATGTTGTTTGTTGGCCGTCGCGGTCAGCGGTGTCAGGTTCTTGGGATCGCTCCCGCTCCCGCCGAGGTTGTCGTTGAGCAGGTGCCCCGCGATCCACTTGCCCTGGTCGCGATCCTTGAGCGGCTTCATCAGCTTCTTGATGCTGTTGGGGCCCGTGCCCGAGCCGTAGTTCGACGACTCGGCGGCCATCGGCCCGAGGATGACGTCCATGGAGCTTCCACCGGTCCCCTTGACGGGGCCATACCTGGGCGCGCGAAAGTATCGGGGAGGTGGGGGCGGCGGGGCGGCTCTGCGCGGACGACCCGCCCCGCTCGCGGCGCCCGTGTCCACTGCACCCTTGGCCGCGAGTCGCGCTCGACCGCCAGTACGAGCACCAGCGGTGACGGTCTTTCCCGTTGTGCCTTTGTTGCCGGCTCCGGCCCGAGGACGAGTGGCCGCTTTCCTGCCAGCTCCGCCTTTCTTGCTACGAGTGGTAGCCACATCATCACGATACGGTGAACGATGCCGCGCGACAAGTGACACAGCCGCCCTCTCGCTCAAGTACGCAGCGCGTCGTAGGCCAAGATCCACCACGTGTCCCAGTCGACGACACAGTCGGGCGCGAGTGCGTGCTTGGCCTTGAAGTCTTCGAGGTAGCCTTGGGTCTTTTCGCCCATCAAGCCATCGGGAAACCCGCTGGAGGCAATGAGCCCCTGGGGTCCGTACCCGTGGGCCAACAGCAGTGCTTGTACACGAGCGACATACAGGGAGTAGGACCCGCGCAACGCGTTGAGATCCACTTGTTGGGGAGGCCGAGGCCAGGTCATGTCGGTCTCCGGGGGCGAGGGGGACAGACCCGCGTTGGCCAGTTCACGAAGGCGATGCTCGTCGCCGTTGAGACGATTGACATCTGCGATGCCATCGGGGACGCCCGGAATGTCGCCGAACTGTTGGTGATAGTAGGCACAATCTCCTCCGCCGCTCCACTGCCATAGGGTCCAGGGCCAGGTCGGTGCGCCTCCGGGCATCGGCGGTGGCTGGGCGGATGGGTTGGAGCCGGTGTGGCTGTAGCTGACCTCCCACAGCGCATTATCGGTGAATTCGCTCGTGTCGGAGACCTCGTACATCCACACGTTCGGTCCGGTGTAGATCATCACGTCGCGCTTGGTCTCGCTCTGGACGACGTCCATAAACCCCTCGATCCACGGGATGTTCTGTGCACCGTCGCTGTCGCTGTACTTTTCGAAATCGAGCACGGGCTGCAGGAAGTTGCGCGAGACGGAGAACCCACACTGTGCCGCGGCCTCGTGCAGGACCTCGCAGAACCATCGTCCCTCTTGCTCTCCACCGGAGCGTCCCACGTGGTGGTCGGGCCGCGCGAAGTGATAGGCACCCCCGTAGAACGAGGAGTCGTTGGTGCGATACTGCGCGATCTCCTTCATATATGTGCGAAACGAGGGGTCTTCATAGTCCACGCCCTCGGTGGCCTTGCATATGCAAAATCGAAAGCCACCCTGGGCGACTTCACCGAAATTCACGCTACCTTGATGGTGGGATATATCCAGTCCTTGGATGAATGTAGCCACGCGGGTACGCTAGCTGTTCGGTGCCGTGCAGGCAACCGCGAACACTCCCGCTGGATCCGCCCGGAGAAGATGGAAACCGGTGCGGGCCACTTGTCTCAGTCTGTGTTCGAGCTGCCCTGCGCTGGGGGTGATGGAGGACGCACAGAACTGATCCCGATACGACGACGCCAGCAAGAGGTCGGACGCTCGGCGCGTGGTGGGGAGGAACCGTCCGATGCTCTGATGCGGTCTCGGGTCGTCGTGGTCGTCTAGGGACTCGCGAAGGGAGTCGCAGCCGCCGGCGTCGTCCCAACGGACCGAGACATCCTTCAGGCACTCGCCGCGGCTCGTTGGATTACGGCGGGTGCCATCGTGTTCGATGGTCCACGGCTCGGTTGGCTCCCCGATCGCAACACGGGGCGACGGCGGTGATATCGTCGTCACCGTGGACGTCGAGCCGATGGAGGCGGAGTCCGTGCTGCCCAGGCTCGAGGGCTCGGCAGGACGGCTACGGGTTCGAGGCTTGGGCTACGTGGAGACCGCATTCGTCAGCCTGCGTGACTTCCCCGTGCTGCCCGTCGACAGCGTGCTGATGCTTCGCGAACGCGGGGCCACCAAGGCGCGGACGTTGGCCCGGTCTGTGCTCCACTCGGTGCTGCTGGCAATCGTACGTCGGTGGGGCGGACTGCTGGCGGTGCTCGGGGCGTTGACGCTGGTCGTACTCGTGACCAACGGTCAGTGGCGCTACGCAACGGTCTCCTTGGTGGCGGTCTGCGTGGCACCGATACTCTCGTTCGCGGCGAGTTGGTGGCCGCTGGGGGTGGCACGCCACGCCACGGCGCGTGCGATCGCAACGTCGGCGGGCTTGCCCTCCCACGACGTCGATCTTGCGTACGGAGTCATCACCCGGGCTCAGCATGCGGACGCCGAGCGACAGTGGCGCCGCGAACGTGCCGAGGCCGACGAAAATCGGCGTCACGCCTACGAAGATGGACTCCGGGCGATGCGGGAGCGTCGAAGGGCTCGCAAGGCCGCGCCGGGTCGCGGTGGAGCGAGACGGCGTCGACACGATCGCACCCCCGCCTCGACGGAGACCGAGCGTCCGCCGCCGTCAGATCGCTCGTGAGCCTACCCCTGGCCACGGGGACCTACGGCTCGAAGGTCGGGGAACTGCCGAGCGTTCGCCAAACGCGATGATGGCTCGCCGAGCCGATCGCCACTGCGGGCATGGCCCTGGACGCGACGCGAGAGCGACGACGGCAGGGCATCCCGACGGGTCTCCTGTGGCACGTACCCGCGGTCGCGACCCGTACTCGACAGGACGCTCGGGCGCAGCCGCCATCGTCGTGGGGCCCTTGTCGTGTTCACTGCGACTGAACATGCAGCGACAGGTGTGGTTCACTGTTGGCCATCGCCGTTGTTTGCGTCGATGCCCAGGGTGTGGGTCGATTCGCTACACGAAATCACCGATGAACAGACAACCACCATTTCCTGGGAGCCCATGCGGCTTGCTTGCGGCGAGTGTCTTGGCGCTCGCCGCCTGCACGTCAGACACGACCAACCAGCCGCCGAGCCAGGCGGGCTCCAGTTCGACCGGGTCGAGCCCCATGCCGCTGTCGAGCTCGACATCGGCGTCGAGTTCCACCCCGGAGCTGACGAGCACCACGACGGATCCTCCTTCGGTTACCAGCGGCGCGACGAGCACGGGCGCGGATGAGACCGGGAGCGGCGGTGAACCGACCGAGTGCGGGGCGCTGGCCATCGATGACACTTCGCTGCAGGGGCGCATTGCCGCATTGTCGGGGGAGAGGTCCGTCACCATTGGCGGACGAATGACGAACCTCGGCGAGCGCTCCTCGGCGGCCAGCCGCTCGCTGGCGCGAACGTGGATCTCCGAGCAAATGACGCAGCTCGGCCTGGACGTGAGCCTTCACGAGTACGGGACGGGGGCGAACGTCGTGGGTGAGCTACCCGGCCGCTCGGGTAGTTTCCTGATCGTCTCTGCGCACTACGACACCGTTGAAGGAACCCCCGGTGCGAACGACGATGCAACCGGGGTCGCGGCGCTCCTCGAGATCGCGGGCGTCCTGGGAGGATGTCCACTCGAGCACGGCATCCGGTTCGTGGCCTTCGACGAGGAAGAGACGGGCCTGGTCGGCTCGTTCGCCTATGCGTCGAGGCTGGTCGCGGAAAATGAACTCGACTCGGTCGTGGGCGTCCTGCAGATCGACACCATCGGTAGCGATTCCAACGGCGACGGTGTCTTCGGCGTCTCCGAGTGCGATCTGGCCACCAATGAGACGCTGGTCGAGGCGATTGTCGCCGCTTCGACGGATCTCGCTCCGCGATTGCAGCCGCTGGAAGGATGCCTCGAGGTGTTCGGGAGTGACCACGTGCCCTTCGAGCAGCAAGGCCTTCCCGCCGTCCTGATCTCCGAGCCTGCCTTCATCTCACAGCCCGAGTTCTTCGATCTGACCCAGTGCTACC
>JAHZJA010000754.1 GCA_022601155.1 Deltaproteobacteria bacterium
GGCTGCTGTCACCCGAGGCAGCCGATCACCTGCTGGGCCACGCGATCCTCGAAGACACGACCTTGCCGCCCGACGCCAACCAGCCTTCGACCGACGATCTCGACGATGCGATCGAGGAGCGCAAATTCCTGGACCGGGCGGCGGTCGAGCCCCATGAGCGCGGGCGCCTGGAGGACGCGATGGACCGCATCGAGCGGCACATGGACGACCGGGTGATGATCTGGGGGCAGCGTCGGGCCGAGCTGGTGGAGCGAATCGCCAAGGCCCAGGCCCGCCGGGATGCCGCAGTCGGGGCGTCGGGGCGCGACCGCGCGGAAGCCGAGTTGCGCGGCCTGGAGCAGGAGCGCGAGGCGGCCAATGCCGAGATCTCGCGGCTACGGGCCCGCGACGACGAGGACTACGACACCTGGCGCCTGGCCGCCCTCGAGCGACGATACAACGTCCCCCGCGCCGCGCGGATCCTCGACGTGGAGTTCCTCATCACATGAGCGCGCGGCAGGACGACGACGTGGCCCTCAAGCTCCTGCATACCGCCGACTGGCACCTCGGTCGGCGCTTCCCGCAGTTCTCGGACGACGCAGCGCTGGAGCTGTCGCGCGCCCGGATGTCGGTCATCGATGCGATCTTGGGATCGGCCAGCCACAACGAGGTCGACGCTGTACTGTGCGCGGGCGACCTGTTCGATCTGCCCCAGCCCGACGAGCAGTGGTGGCGACCGTTGGCCGACAAGCTCGGTCGCTACGCTCGGGCCGAGCACCCCGTGTTCTTGCTGCCCGGCAATCACGATCCGCTCACGCCGGGCTCCGTGTATCACCCCGACCACCCGTTTCGGCACGCGCTCACCGAGCACGTTCACGTGGTCGACCACGATGACTTCTCGTTTCGACTGTCGCCGCAGGCCATGCTCCACGCTCGACCCTGCCGCAGCCGGGCCGAAGGCCTCGATCTGGCGATGGCGCTGCCGCAACGCGAGGCCGACGACACCGACATTCGCGTGGGCATGGTGCACGGCTCCACGTTCGACATGCCCGACTTTCAGACCAACTTCCCCATCGCTGCCGACGCGGCGGTGAAGCGAGGGTTCGACTATCTGGCGATCGGGGACACCCACGCCTACCGGGTGTACGACCCACCCGAGCAGCCCACCGTGTACCCCGGAGCGCCGGAACCCACCACCTTTGGCGAGCGCGATGCGGGCCATGTGGCGCTGGTGTTCTTTGGCCGTCGACGACGACGTCCTCTCATCCGCCCGGAGCGGGTCTCCCGGTTCACCTGGGAGGAACGCATCATCGAGGACATGCCCGCGCTGCGACGGCTCCGCGACGAGCCCCTCCAGCGAACCGTCTTGCGGCTGGTGCTGCGCATGCGCGCGGGCCCGGCCGAGCACGACGAGATCGACGAGATCCTTCGCGGTCTACAGGGGACAGCCTCCAACCATGGACAAGCCGCCGTGCTCAACGTCGATCGCTGCGAGCTGATGCTCGATGCCACCGATCTCGGCGACGTGCTCGATGGATTGCCCCCGGTCCTCGCCGACACTGCCGCGCGTCTGCGGGCCCAAGCGGAAGCCGGGGGCGAGGACGCAGAGGTCGCCCAGCGGGCCCTCTATCACCTGTACCGATTGGTGCGCTCGGGCGGCGGCTGACCATGCGGCTGTTGTCCCTCCAGCTGCGCAGCTTCGGCTGCATCGAGCAGGCCCACCTCGAGCTGGGCCCGGGTCTCAACGTGCTGTACGGGCCCAACGATCTGGGCAAGTCCACGCTGGCCCACGCGGTGCGGGCCGTGCTGCTGCTTCCCGCACGCAACAGCGAGGCGGCCGTGTTCACGCCATGGCACCGAGACGCGATCCCGGAGGTGACGCTCACCTTCGCGGCACGCGAAGACCCGCGCTCGGAGCTTCCTCCCCGCGTGTGGCGGGTCCGCAAGGCATTCGGCGGGGGGCGACGCGCCCAGGCCGATCTCGAGTGGTCCAACGATGGCGAGCAGTTCGCTCTCGACCAAAAAGGGGCCGGGGTCGATGGCAAGCTGCGCCAGATGCTGGGGTGGGGCGTGCCCGAGGCCCGTGCCCGAGGCCCCCGAGGCTTTCCCACCTCATTCCTCGCCACCGTCCTGCTGGGTCCCCAGGCGACGCCCGGCTCGGTGCTCGGCCACGGGTTGGGCGACGACCCCTCCGAGTCGGGCCGCGAGCAGCTCACCGAGGCGCTCCAGGCTCTGGCGCAGGATCCTCAGTTCAAGGACGTCCTCGAGCAAGCGCAGCGCAAGGTCGACGAGGCCTTCACGCCCACCGGGAAGCCGCGCACGGGCAAGCGCTCGCCGATGTCGAGCGTTCGCGAGCGCATCGAGTCGCTCTCGGCCGAGCTTCGACTGCTCCAGACGCGGGTGCACGACAGCGACGATGTCCGTCAGCGCCTGCTCGCCCTCGAGGCGGCCCAAGCCGAGGCCGTCTTGTCCCGCGATGAAGCGCAGCAGACATGGCGCCAGGCCAAGGCCAACTGGGATCTCGGACAGCAACGCCACGCGGCCCAAGCTGGAATCGACAGAGCCCGCACTGCGCTCGAGCAGGGAC